>DASRPD010000127.1:0-3610 GCA_035646535.1 Acidimicrobiia bacterium | reverse complement strand
CGGGTCGCTCGCCGATGATGGTGGCGCGCTCCATGCGCCGGTGCTGGGGCCAGTAGTCCGACGAGGCGTAGTGCTGGGTGGCGCGGTTGTCCCAGAAGGCAACGGTGCCGGGTTCCCAACGGAGCCGGATCTGGTACTCGGGGATCTCGGCCTGCGCGAAGAGCCGGCCGAGCAGCGCTTCGCTCTCGTCGTCGGCGAGCCCGACGACGTGGCTCGTGAAGATCGCGTTCACGTACAAGAGGCGCTCACCGGTCTCGGGGTGGGTGCGGACGACCGGGTGCTCGACCGGTGGGTACGTCGCGCGGGCCTCGTCGAGCTTTTCGCCGCGCAGGGCCTGACCGAACGAGAGGGTGAAGTCATGCACGGCAACGAGGTCGTCGATGCGGGCGCGGGTCTCGTCATGGAGGCCGGCGTAGGCCATCGCCATATCCGCCCAGAGGGTGTCGCCTCCACGCTCGGGAACTTCGACCGCTCGTAGCACTGATCCGAGGGCGGGGCGCTCGCGCCAGGTCACGTCGGAGTGCCAGATGTTCTCGTAGCCGCCGACGGCTGGATCCTTGGCCAGAGGAACGATCTCGGGCTCGTCCCGGGAGCCGGGCAGGAACGGGTGGACCTCGAGCTCACCGAACCGTCGCGCGAAGGCCAGTTGTTGGGCCGCGCCGATGGTCTGGTCGCGAAAGACCAACACCTTGTGGGCCAGAAGCGCCCGCCGGAGCTCGCTGACGGCCGCGTCGTCCAGCTCGGCTCCGAGGTCCACGCCGCCGACCTCGGCGCCGATGGTCACGCCGAGCGGCGTCAGCGAAAAGCGCGGCCAGTCCAGCCCGTCGAGGTACTCCCGTCGGTCCGAGACCGCGAGGCGCGGGCCGAACCCGGTACCGCGATCGCGAATCTTGACGTCGACGTCGTGGTCCTCCTGCTGTGGCTCACCCGGCTGGCCCGGGTCCATGACTCCCTGGTTGACGGCCTGGCGGCGGGCCAGGGGCTGGGCCCGTCCGAGACGGCGGTGCTGTTCATGCTGGAGTGTGCGGGGCCGGGCCATCGGCTGCGACCGTCGGTCCTGGCCGTTGGGCTCGCGCAGTCAACCGGCGGCATGACCGCGACGTTGCGCCGCCTGGAGTCCGAGGGACTCATCGAGCGCGTGCCGGATCCGGCCGACGGTCGGGCGAGCTTCGCCGTGCTGACGCCGCGCGGCCGACGAACCGGCCTTGCGTCATACGACGCCATGGCCCGTCGGTACGAGGAGCTGCTCGACGACTGGGGCCCGGCCGGCCGCAAGTCTCTCGTCGAGATGCTCCGCCGACTGCTCGACACGTTGGAGCCCGCGGGCGGCTTCGGTGACTCGTCCCGAGGGCGCGGTTGAACCCGAGTCGCTCGCCGCGGCGGCGCGTGTCGTCTTCACGAGCACTCGGCCGACCGATTCGAAGGGCCGAGCCGTGCGTGTCACGCTGGTCACAAGAGGGGAAGTGGTGATGCAGGAACCGGCAGGGTCCTCCGAAGCGGTGTTCGAGTCGGCCCGGCTCGGCCCGATCACGCTCAGGAACCGGATCATCAAGGCCGCGACCTTCGAGGGTCTCACCCACGGTGCGCTCGTCTCCGACGAGCTGATCGAGTTTCACCGTCGGGTCGCCGCCGGAGGCGTCGCCATGACGACGGTGGCCTACCTGGCGGTGGCACCGGAGGGCCGGACTCATCGCCATGTGATCTGGCTCCGCGACGAGGCCGTACCCGGGTTGCGGCGGCTCACCGACGCGGTCCACGCCGAAGGCGCGGCGGCCGCGGCTCAGCTCGGCCACGCAGGACCGGTCGCCAACCCGGCGTCGAATCGGGCCCCGAGCCTCGCGCCGTCCCGGCGGTTCAACTCGCTCGGCCTGCGGTTCGATCGGGGCGTCACCGAGGCCGACATCGCGCGCATCACCGTTGACTACGCCCGTGCTGCCCGGCTGGCTGTCGAGTCCGGTTTCGACAGCCTCGAGGTCCACCTCGGGCACAATTACCTGCTCAGCGCTTTCCTCAGCCCGAAGCTGAACCGGCGCACCGACCGCTTCGGCGGCAGCCTCGAGAACCGAGCGCGCTTTGCGCGCCAGGTCGTGCGAGCGGTCCGAGATGCCGCCGGCTCGGAGCGAGCCGTCACCGCCAAGCTCAACATGACCGACGGCGTGGCCGGTGGGCTGTGGCTGGAAGAGAGCCTGGAGGTCGCACGGATGCTGCAAGACGACGGCGCGCTCGACGCGATCGAGCTCACCGGCGGCAGCTCCCTGGCGAACCCGATGTACCTGTTCCGTGGTGAGGCGCCCCTGGAAGAGTTCGCGGCGACGCTTCCCCCGGCGGCCCGGTTGGGTTTCCGGTTCGTCGGAAAACGCTTCCTGCACGACTACCCGTTCGAGGAGGCCTTCTTCCTCCCGTACGCCCGTCAGTTCCGTGCCGCGCTCGACATGCCTCTCATCCTGCTCGGGGGCATCAACCGGCTCGACACCATGCGCCAGGCAATCGCCG
The DNA here is from genome assembly GCA_035646535.1 of Acidimicrobiia bacterium. Classification (GTDB taxonomy): domain Bacteria; phylum Actinomycetota; class Acidimicrobiia; order IMCC26256; family JANYLB01; genus DASRPD01. Next base: position 1,117 of record DASRPD010000127.1, on the reverse strand, counting down.
AGGGCTTCGAGCTCGTCGCTATGGCGCGGGCCCTGTTGCGTGAGCCTGACCTGGTGAACCGCCTGCAGGCCGGCGAAGCGACCGAGTCGCTGTGCGTGCACTGCAACAAGTGCATGCCGACGATCTACGACGGCACTCGCTGCGTGCTCGTGTCGCAGGCCTGAACGGCGCTACTGAGGAAGCGGTCGCCGAGAGAGCCAGCCGAGCAGAGCGGTGGCGACCGCGCCCGGTTGTTCGGGGAGGAGCGCGTGGCCGGCGCGGGGAACGTCGAGGATCTCGACCCGCTGCCCGCCCGTGGCCGCGAGTCGTTCGGCGTTCTCTCGGAGTGCGATGACGTCGTCGGCGCCTTGGACGACGAGCACGGGTGCCGTGCCCGCCGACCACCAGTGCTCGACGGGTGTCGACTCGGTGGCATGGCGCTGCGCGGCGGCGAGCTCCACGTGCCAGCCATCGAGGAACGGTGTGGGGTCGTTGCCCGGAGCGAAGAACGCCTCTGCGACCGCGTCCGCGTGTGCGTCTGGTGCGCGCGTGCGGTCGAACACCGCGACGAGCGCCGCAGCGGCGCGCGCGGACGGCGGCACGAGGCCGCCGGCTGCGAGGCATGCCACTCCGGCGACCAGCCCGGGGTGTTCGGTCGCGGTCATGCGGGCCACTCGGTTCCCGAATGCGTGACCGACCACGTAGGCGGGAGCGTCTGTCGATGCTCGGATCACCGCGGCGACGTCGGCGGCCAGCTCGCCCATGGTGAGGCCCGCGTGGAGCCCCTCGGTTCGGCCGATGCCGCGCGGCTGCGGAGCGATGGCTTGGTAGCCGGCCTCGGCGAGGCGGTTGGCCAGGTCGGCGAAGTCGTCGGCCGCGCGTCCGAGCGACGCCAGAAGCACGACCGTCGGGCCTTGGCCGACCGTCGACACCTCGATCGCGCCAGCCGGGCCGTCGATGACCCGAGTCGTGCGGTAACCCATGGTCATCTCGTTGGCGGCGACGAGCTCGCGCAGCGCCTCGAGCATCGGATCAACCGCCGGCTCGGCTGGTCGCAAGGCGCGACCGACGAACCGAAGGGCGTCGCTGATCCGCGGGGCGAGGGTCGGGCCGAGGTGATCGCCGCCGCGCACGAGGT
>DASRPD010000126.1:0-6964 GCA_035646535.1 Acidimicrobiia bacterium | reverse complement strand
TCTCCCGTCCTCCGCCCCCGCCCGCCGGGTTCGGTCACTCGCCGCGCACTATGAGCGCCCAGTGACCACACGCGGGCGGGGGCGGAGGACGGGAGACGCGCCGGGCGTTCTACGCGGCGGCAACCGAAGGGCAGATGTCGGCCAGGAGGCACTCGTCGCACCGAGGTGCGCGCGCCACACAGACACGACGGCCGTGCATGATGAGGCGGAGCGAGAAGCGCCCCCGCTCGGCTTCCGGGACGAGCCGGTTCAGCTCCAGCTCGACCTTCACCGGGTCCTCGAGCGCGGTGAGCTTCAGTCGACGGGCGAGTCGTCCGACGTGGGTGTCGACGGGGAGCCCGGGAAGATCGAAGGCGACCGAACGCACCACGTTGGCGGTCTTGCGCCCGACGCCGGGCAGGGTCACGAGGTCCTCGAGCGCCTCCGGCACCGCACCATCGAAACGTTCTTCCAGCGCGTGCGCCATGCCCGCCAGGTTCTTCGCCTTGGAGCGGAAGAACCCGGTCGAGTGGATGATCCGCTCGAGCTCGTCGGGATCGGCGCCGACGAGATCCGAAGGAGTGGGGTAACGGGCAAACAGCGCCGGCGTCACCTTGTTCACCATCTCGTCGGTGCACTGCGCCGAGAGGATCGTCGCGGTCAAGAGCTGGTAGGGATCGTCGTGGGCCAACGCGCACTCGGCCTCGGGATACTCCTGGGCGAGCCGGTCGATGACGATGGGGGCGCGCTGTCTCGCACCTCGCGGGAGCGCCATCGGCGCACGGTACCGTGTCGCTATGGCGGACACTCGAACGGAGCACCCGGTCGCGCCCGATGATCTTGCCGCCGTCCGTTCGCTGGCCCGCCGGGCCGAGGCGTGTTCGCACCATGGACCACTCGGCGAGGCGGTGTGGCGCGATCTCGAATCGGGGGGCCGACCCGGCTCCGCCGGCGTGTACGAGACGAACGGCGAGGAGCTGATCGGCTACGCCCACGTCTCACCGAGCGACACGTTCGCACCGCAACACTGGACCTCGACCTACGCCGTCGACCCGACGGCAGCCAGGGCCGACGCCGTACCGGGCCTGCTCCACGGTGTCGTGGCGCACGTCGAGCGGGCCGGAGGCGGCACGCTCGTGCTGTGGGTGGTCGCTCCCACCGAGATCGACGACGAGATCGCCGCCGACCAGGGCTTCAAGCCCACACGCGACCTCCTCCAGATGCGCGTCGCACTCCCACTCGCCGAGCCCGCGGTCTGGCCGGACGGCATCGACGTCCGGCCCTTCGTACCCGGCCGGGACGAACAGCCCTGGCTCAGGGTCAACAACCGGGCGTTCGCCAACCACCCCGACCAAGGTGGCTGGATCGAGGCGACGCTCGAAGGCCGCATGCACGACACCTGGTTCGACCCGGCCGGGTTCCTCCTCGCGTGGGACGACGACGAATTGGCCGGCTTCTGCTGGACGAAGATCCACCCCGGGGACTCCGACGCGGCCGGGGTGGGCGAGATCTTCGTCATCGGGGTCGACCCGGACCGCCAGGGCACCGGCCTCGGCCGTGCGCTCGTAGCCGGGGGGCTGGAGTCGCTCGCGGCACGCGACGTCACCGACGCGCTGTTGTACGTCGACAGGGCCAACGCCGCCGCCGTCGGCCTGTACACCGCTCTCGGCTTCACCGTGTACCGGCGCGACCGGTCCTACGAACGGATGGTCCCATGACCGCGCGCTATGACGCCGAGCCGGGGATGCTCGCCCAGTTGCTCGCGTCCTGGGGAGAGCCGCGGTTTCGGGCCCGCCAGGTGTGGGATGCCCTGTACCGCCAACGCCGCCCGCTCGAGGACGCGACCGACGTCCCCTCGGCGTTGCGCGAACGCCTGGCCGCGGTGTTTCCGGTGTCGTTGCAGCCGGTCTCGGATCAGCGGGACCGCGCCGATGGGACCCGCAAGTGGCTGTGGACCGGCACCGACGGCGCCCAGCTCGAGACGGTGCTCATGTCGTACGCGAAACGGGCAACGGTCTGCGTCTCATCACAGGCCGGATGCGCCATGGGCTGCACCTTCTGCGCGACGGGACAGGCCGGCTTCGAACGGCACCTGACGGCCGGCGAGATCATCGAGCAGGTCCTGCGCGCGGGCCGTGCCTCTGAACAGCGGATCTCGAACGTCGTGTACATGGGCATGGGCGAGCCGCTGGCGAACTTCGACGAGGTGTGGCGCTCGGTCGAGCGGCTGCACGGCGACCTGGGGATCTCGGCGCGCCACCTCACGATCTCGACCGTCGGCGTCGTACCGGGCATCCGTCGCCTCGCCGAGACCGATCTACCCGTGACCCTCGCGGTGTCGCTGCACGCCGCGGACGACGGGCTCCGTGACCGGCTCGTACCGCTCAATGCCCGTTACCCATTGGCCGAGGTCCTCGACGCGGCGTGTGACTACAGCCTGACCCACGGCCGACGGGTGACGTTCGAGTACGCCTGCATCGCGGATGTCAACGACGGCCCGGACCAGGCCGAGCGATTGGCCGGACTGCTCGGCGACTTTCCCGGTGCCGGCGGCGCGCACGTGAACCTCATCCCGCTCAACCCCACCGCCTCCTACACCGGCCATAAGGCTGCACCGGAGCGGGTCCAGCACTTCGCGGACGTGCTGATGCGGGCGGGAATCCAGGCCACCGTGCGCAAGAACCGAGGAACCGCCATCGACGCCGCGTGCGGTCAGCTGCGGTCGCGATCGGACGCCGCGGGCGCCCGCGACGGGGTTGCACCCGCCGACCCACCAACGTCGGACAGAATGAGCCCGTGAGCGAACGTCGCTTCTTCAATCCGACCCAGCCCCAGACACTGCAGATCGCCGTCATCCTGTTGTACATCGACGCGGTGTTCAGCCTCATCGGGGTCTTCATCCCCACCGAGGTTCGCCTCGCGCTCGTCCTGACCATGGCCGGAGGCGCGTTCGGAATCGCCAACGAGAAGCGCTGGGGCTACGTCGTCGGTCTGATCGGCGCCGTCCTCAATGTCTTGTGGCCAATGCTGTACGGGTTCTCGCTCACCGCCATCATCTCGGGTAACCCGCTCGGCTTCCTGATCGGCGTCGCGCTCGTCGCGCTGCTCCTCCACCCGATGAGCCGCGACTACCAACGCATCTGGTTCAAGTAGCCGAGCCCGTCAGGCTCCGAGCTGCCTCGGAGCGAGGGCTCCCGCACTCCCCGGCCAAAAGGTAGCGTCGGTCGAGATGACACAAACCTCTCCCACGCGGCTCGTGGCCGACCTCGAAGCTCACCTGCGCCCCCGAGAGGTCGAGGCGGCCCGGGCCTGGTGGGACAGCTATACCGACGCCTCGCCCGAGGCCGACCGGCGGCGCACCACCGCCGACCTGGCGCTCCGTGACGCCTACGCCGACCCCGAGGCATTCGCGAGTCTGTGTGCGGCGCGCGGCGAGGCCGGCGACGATCCCGTGGTCGCCCGCCAGGTCGACGTGCTCCACGACGCGTTCGTACCTCATCAGGTCGGCGGGGAGCTGCGGGCACGGATCGTGGAGCTGGAGACGAGCATCGAGTCCAGCTTCAACGCGTTCCGCGGCGAGATCGACGGCCGGTCGGTCGACGACAACGCGATCCTCACGGTGCTGCGAACGAGCGACGACACCGAGGAACGCCGAGGCGCATGGGAAGCGTCGAAGCAGGTCGGTGCCGAGGTCGCGGGCCGGATTCGCGAGCTTGCCCGCGCCCGCAACGAGGCCGCCCGCGACCTCGGCTACCGGGACCACTTTGGCCTCGCGCTCGCGACCAACGAGCTGGACGAGACCCGCCTGTTCGCCACACTGGCGGAGATCGACACGGCGACCGCGGCACCGTTTGCCCACTGGAAGGGCGGCCTCGACATCCATCAGGCGCAGCGCTTCGGTCATGAGGTCGGTGACCTGCGCCCCTGGCACGACGACGACCCCTTCTTCCAAGAGCCGGCGGCCACCGGCTCGATCGATCTCGACGGGCTGTTCGGACGCGCCGACCTCGACGCGCTCACGATGCGGACCTACGACGGCATCGGCCTCGACGTGCGGCCCGTCTTCGCCGGCAGCGACCTGCTGCCGCGTGACGGCAAGAGTCAGCATGCGTTCTGCGTCGACATCGACCGCGAGGGTGACGTCCGCGTCCTGTCCAACAACGTCACCAACGCCCGCTGGGCCGAGACGATGCTCCACGAGTTCGGCCACGCGATCTACGACACGTCGATCGGCGAGTCCGTGCCGTGGCTCCTGCGCAAGCCCGCCCACGCGCTGACAACCGAGGGGGTCGCGATGTTGTTCGGCCGGCTCACGCGCGACCCGGAGTGGCTGGAGGTCGTCATGGGGATCTCGGCATCCGAGGCGCGGTCGCTCGAACCCCATCTGGCGGCCTCGCGCCGCGCCGCGCTGTTGGTGTTTGCCCGCTGGGTGCTCGTCATGACCCACTTCGAACGCGGCCTGTACGCCGATCCCGACGCCGACCACGACACCCGCTGGTGGGACCTCGTCGAGCGCTTCCAGCTCGTACGCCGCCCGGACGGGCGCTGCGCGCCCGACTGGGCCGCGAAGGTGCACCTCGCAGCCGCGCCCGTCTACTACCAGAACTACCTCTACGGCGAGCTCGTCGCCTCGCAGCTCGCGGCCACGCTGGCGCGCGGGGCGGGTGGGATCGTCGACCGACCCGCGGCGGGTGCACTGCTCGTCGACCGCTTCCTCGCGCCCGGCGCGCTCCGGCGCTGGGACCGGCTCGTGGCCGACGCGACCGGCGAATCCCTGACCGCCCGCCACCTCGCCGCCGAGCTCGCCGCGTGACTCGGTCGCCGACCGCTACGAGTCGAGATGGGTTCATCTGCTGCGAGTGACTCCCAGGAAGCACTGAAGGAACCCAGCCCACGAGCGGAGCAAAGAGAGACGGGCCTCATGCGGAGCGAGTGGCTCCCAGGAGGCACTGAAGGAAACCAACCCACCCCACGAGCGGAGCAAGTCGAGATGGCAACCAACCCACTTCACGAGCGGAGCCAAGAGAGATGGAACTAGGGCTGCACGGCCGAGCGGCAGTCGTCGCCGGTGGTTCGCGGGGCCTCGGCCGCGCCGTAGCGGAACAGCTCGCGGCGGAAGGGTGTCGCGTCGCGGTGCTGGCCCGCAACGCAGCCGACCTCGCCGAGGCGGAGACCGATCTGGCCGCAGCCGGCGCGAGCGATGCGATCGGGTTGCAGTGCGACCTCCTCGACACCGGCGAGGTGGAGGCGGCGTTCTCCTTCCTCGAGGAGCGATGGGGTGAGCTGCACGTCCTCGTCCACGCTGCCGGGCCGGCACATCTCGGCCGGATCGATGATCTCAGCGACAACGAGTGGCTCGACGCGTTCGACTCCGGGGTCATCACGCTGGTCCGCTGCGTGCGAGCCGGCGTCCCGCTGATGCGCAAGGCCGCGTTCGGTCGCATCGTCGGGGTGGCGTCCAGCATGATCCACCACCAGAGCCCCGCGCTCATCGCGTGGACCGCGGCGAAAGCGGCGCTCGCGAGTGCGACCAAGAACCTGTCGCGGGAGCTGGCGCCCAGCGGGATCGTGGTGAACACCGTGTGCCCCGGCATGGTGATGACCCCCGCGATCGAGAAATACCTGGAAGGTGTCGACGACGCGGGCCTGCCCGATGGCCCGCTCGAGTCGGCGTACGCGGCGATCGAACGGGACTTCCACTCCCCGAACGACATCGGTCGGATCGGACTCCCCGAGGAGGTGGCCGCGCTCGTCGTGTTCCTGTGCTCGGAGGCCGCGAGCTTCGTCGTCGGGGCGACGATCCCCGTCGATGGTGGCAGCGACTTCTTCTAAACGTCTCCCGTGGCTCCAGTCGGTGCGCGAACCTGCGGCTGGCGACGGTAAGCGCACCAACGCTGGGCTCTCGGAGTGACAGGATCGCCCGGGTCGGTGCGCGCGGCACCGTGTTCGCGTCGAGCTCCGGGGCGCGGAGGAATGGGCGGAACGCGAGACCGGCCGCTACGTTCCTCCCACCCAGCCGGACGGACCCCACGCATGGACTACAACCTCGCCGATCTGTTCGAGCTCGTCGCCGCGGCCGTCCCCGAGCGCGAGGCCCTCGTGTGCGATGGCCGCTCGTTCACATTCTCTGAGCTCGATGAGCGAGTGAACCGGCTCGCCGCGCATCTCGCGGCCGGCGGCATCGGGCCGGGTGATCACGTGGCGGTGTTCCTGTACAACTCGGTGGAGTACCTCGAGACGATGCTCGCGGCGTTCAAGCTCCGGGCCGTACCGATCAACGTGAACTACCGCTACGGTCGCCAGGAGCTCGGCTACCTCTTGGACGACGCCGATGCCCGCGCGATCGTCTTTCACGACGAGCTCGCGCCGGTCCTGGCCACCGTCCTGTCGGATCTTCCGCACCTGCGTGTGAAGGTGCGGGTGGAGGGCCTCGCCGACGGCTCATCGGAGGCCACCACCTCCGAGGGTCGACCGGTGCTCGCCGCCGAGTACGAAGCCGCGCTCGGAGCGGGGCGCCCCATGACGTCGTACGGCCGTCGATCCGGCGACGACCTGTACGTGCTCTACACCGGCGGCACGACGGGCATGCCCAAGGGGGTGATGTGGCGTCACGAGGACCTGTTCTTCGCCGCTCTCGGTGGTGGCGGGGGTGCGTCCGGTCAGCCGGTGAGCACACCCGAGGAGCTCGCGACCCGCGCGCGGGACAACCGGCCGACACGGTGCCTTCCTGCGTGTCCCTTCATGCACGGCACCGCGCACTGGATGGCGTTCGCGGCGCTCCTCAGTGGCGGTGTCGTCGTCATCTCCCCCGACCGTCGATTCGATCCGGTCCGGCTGTGGCAACTCGTCAGTGAGGAACAGGTCCGGGTGCTCGTGATCGTCGGTGACGCCTTCGCCCGACCCCTCGTCGAAGCCCTGGACACGTCGCCACTCGCGGCGGTCGATGTCTCGTGCTGTGCCGTGGTGATCTCCGGTGGAGCCATTC
>DASRPD010000125.1:0-8919 GCA_035646535.1 Acidimicrobiia bacterium | reverse complement strand
CGCCCCCGCCCACCGAGGCCCGCACGAGCGTGCGAAGCTCGTCGCCACGGGAATCGGTGCGGGGACGTTGAGCGGACTCCTCGGCGTCGGCGGCGGGATCATCATGGTGCCGTTGTTCGCAGAGTGGGTGGGCCTGTCGGTCAAGGAGGCCGTGGGCACATCACTGGCATGTGTCGGGCTCCTTGCCATCCCGGCCACGATCAGCCATGCGGTGCTCGGCGACATCGACTGGTGGTACGCAATCCCGCTGTCGATCACCGTGATCCCCGGTGCCCGCATCGGAGCGGCCTTCGCGATCCACGCCTCGGAGCGCAGCCTGCGGATCTCGGTCTCGGTGGTCCTGGGCGTGATTGCGGTCGTCTACGCCACCGGCGAGATGCTCGCGCTCGTGTGAGCCCCGACGACGCGGCGAGGGGGCCGGGATCGGGACCTGCCCCCCACCGAGCCACCGAGGTCGCGAAGATGGTGGTGTGAACGACAATCGGCCGCCGCGGTGGCACCTCGGGCTTCGCGCCCGCGTCACTGCGGTGTTCGCGGGGTTGGCGTTGGCGCTGTCAGTCACCCTCTCCCTCGCGTCGTACGAGCTGACCCGGGCGTTTCTGGTCAACCAGCGCAGTGATGCGGCCCGTCAAGGCGCGTTTCTCAACGCGCGCGCGGTACGCGACGCGCTGCGCGTCGATCCGACCGACGTGCAGGGGGCGCTCGCCGAAGCACCGTCTGCCGCGGACAACGCGATCGTGCTGCGCGTGGGCGACTCGTGGTTCGGTACCTCGGTCGGCGGACGAGGTGACGTTCCGCCGTCGTTGCGCACGCTGGTCTCCGAGGGATCAGCGGGCACGCAACGGACGACGGTATCGTCCCAGCCGACGGTCGCCGTCGGCATCTCCCTCCCGGCGATCGACGGCGCGTACTTCGAGCTGGTCCGCCTGTCGGAGCTTGATCGCACGCTCAACCGCTTGGCCCAGGCCCTCGGGATCGCGGCGATCCTCATCACGGTCCTGGGCGCGGTCGTCGGCCGTTACGCCAGCGGCCGGGTGCTCCGACCGGTCCGGCGCATGGCGGCAGCCGCGGCGGAGATCAGTGACGGTGCGCTCGACGAACGACTCGACGCCGACGACGACAGCGACCTCGAGCCGTTCGTCGACGCGTTCAACGAGATGGTGTCGGCTTTGCACGGACGCATCGAACGCGAGGCGCAGTTCGCATCTGACGTGAGCCATGAGCTGCGCACGCCGCTCGCCAAGATGTCGGCGGCGCTGAGCGTCGCCCGCCGACGCCGCCAGTCGATCGAGGCGGCCGACGCCGCGCTCGACGTGCTCGATCTCGAGCTCCAGCGCTTCACCGGACTCGTCCTCGACCTGCTCGACATCTCTCGGATGGAGGCAGGCGTTGCGGAGCTGGACCTCGAGGAGGGCGAGCCCGGCGAGCTCGTCCGCTCCATCGTGGCCTCCACCAGTCAACCCCGGGTCCCCATTCGGGTCGAACCCTCCGCGCCACCGAAGGTGCGCATCGACCGGCGCCGCGTCGGCCAGGTTCTCACGAACCTTTTGGACAACGCCGAGTCCTATGCAGGCGGCGCGGTGGCCGTTGTCGTGGCCGGGACATCGGAATCGCTGTTGCTCGCGGTCGACGACGCCGGGCCCGGCATCCGCCCCGACGAGCGCGAATACGTCTTCGATCGGTTCGCACGCGGGCGCATGTCGGGCGACGCGCCCGGCACCGGACTCGGCCTCGCCCTCGTCGTGGAGCACGTCCGACTGCACCAGGGCGTGGTCTGGGTCGAGGACGCCCCAACCGGTGGCGCCCGATTCGTCGTCTCCATCCCGAGGTGGACACCATGATCCAGCACCGTCGCCAGTTCCTCGCATTGCTGCTCACCGGGATCGCCGTCACCGCCGGCGCCGCGTGTGGAGTCCGCAGCGAACCGGTCGCGCAGCCCGTCGACGACAGCGACGTTCCGTTCCAGCTGCTCGATGAGAACACGGGCGTCGAACGAGCCGAGGAGACCGGTGACCAAGACACCGTGGTGTATCTGGCGCGTGGCGGGCGACTCGTGCGGACGCGCCGCAGCCTGCCGCCGCCGATCACACCCACGAGCCTGCTGCGCGCACTCCGGCTCGGGCCGACCGAGTTGGAGGCGACGGCTGGAATCCGCACCGCGCTGCCCGAGGATGAAGCAGCCAGCTCGGTCCGACTCACCGGTGGGCTGGCCACTGTCGACCTGACCGACGCGTTCATCGAGCTGCCCACCGGTGACCAGGTCCTGGCGCTGGCACAGATCGTGTACACGTTCACCGAGCGGCCCGGCGTCGGCCAGGTCCAGTTCACCCTGGACGGTGACGCGGCGGAGATCCCGAGGCCCGACGGCACCCTGACTTCCGCCCCGGTGTCTCGCGACGACTACGCCGCGCTCGACCCGCCCGGTTAGCGCAGCGTGGGCCAATCTCGGGCGGGCCGGCGGACCGGTCGTAGGGTTCGGCCATGCATGACGCGGTGACCGTGCACATGGACGCTCCACCCGAGCGGGTCTGGGAGCTGGTGAGCGACGTCACCCAGATCGGCAGGTACAGCCCTGAGACCTTCGAGGCCGAGTGGCTCGATGAAGCGACAGGCCCCGCCGTCGACGCCCGATTCCGGGGCCACGTCAAGCGGAACGGCAAGGGACCGACGTACTGGACGACCTGCACGGTGCTGGCGAGCGAGATCGGCCGCGAGTTCGCATTCGGCATCGGCCCCGCCGACAAACCGCTGAGCGTGTGGCGCTATCGGCTGGAGCCCGCGGGCGACGGCACCGACGTCACCGAGTCCTTCGCGCTCGCCCGGATTCCGCTGCTGCGCCTGTACTGGGCGCTGCTCGGCTGGGCCCGAGGTCCAACCAACCGCAACGGCATGCGAACCACCCTCGAGCGCATCAAGGCCGAGGTCGAATGAAGCCACCGGATCAGTCGGCACCGTGGCCATCTCAGCCCCGAAGAGCTCGGGCGCATCGACGATGCGTTGATGACCGTCCTCGGGCTCGACTGACGCTCGGGGGCACCGTTGCATCGACTCGGCCAGGAACGCAGGAGCGCCTGGCCGGGCACAATGGTCCCATGCACACCGATCACGGCCTCGAGGTTCTCGACGGCGCCGAGCCGTTCTCCGCCGACGGCGGAGCGCATGGTGCACTGGTCCTGCACGGTCTCACCGGCTCACCGCAATCGATGCGAGGGCTCGCCCGGTCGCTGGCCGAGGCCGGGTTCTCGGTCGAGCTCCCTCGGCTGCCCGGGCACGGCACGTCGGTGGATGACATGGCGACCACGTCATTCGCGGACTGGTCGGCCGCGGCCGACCACGCCTACTCGCAGCTGGCTACCCGCTGTACCGAGGTGGTCGTGATCGGGCTTTCCATGGGCGCGACCCTCGCCGCGTGGCTCGCGGCACGCCATCCCGAGATCGCCGCACTGGTGATGATCAACGGCGCGCTGGCGTCCGCCGACCCGGCTGTGCGTGCCGGGCTCGAAGGCGCGCTCGCCCAAGGCCAGACGCGCATCCCGGGCCCCGGCAACGACATCGCCGACCCGAACGAGACCGAGCTGGCCTACCCGGAGGTTCCTCTGCGGAGCCTGCTCTCACTGTTCGATGCTCTCGACGAGCTGCAGGCCTGCCTCCCCGCCATCCACTGCCCGTCGCTCGTCATCGTGAGCGAGCAGGACCATGTGGTCCCGCCCGAGTCGAGCGCGCACTTCGCGGCGGTCGTCGGCGGACCGGTCGAGCGGATGGTGCTGAGCCGGAGCTACCACGTCGCGACGCTCGACGACGACCATGCCGAGCTCGAGGCCCGCGTGGTCGACTTCGCGACGCGCGTCACCGCCCGATCGGCTGAAGCCTCGGAATGACAGGACCGCTCGCTCGGTACCCGCAGCGCCATGGATGCGAGCCCGACCCGCGCCGCGACCTCCCTGATCGTCACGCCTTCCTTCATGGGTGTCTCCGCTGGGGAAAAGAAGCTTGACCTCAACATGACTCGAGGTTCTACCGTGGCTCGCATGGACCTCGAACACGTGAATCTCAGCGTCAAGAACCCACGCCGCACCGCCGACCTCTTCGAGCGGCTGTTCGATTGGCACACCCGCTGGAGCGGCGAGTCGATGTTCGAGGGCGAGTGCATCCACGTCGGCACCGACGACACCTACCTCTCGCTGCACACCCGACCGGCGGACCAGTCCGACTTCAACGGCTACGACCGGCCCGTGGCTCACATCGGCGTGCTCGTCGAGGACCTCGACAAGGTCGTTCGACGAGTGCACGACTGCGAGATCGAGACTTTCAACCACGACGAAGTCGAACCCGGTCGCCGCTTCTACTTCTTCGACTACGACCACATCTGCTACGAGGTCGCCTCGTATACGTGAAGGAGCCCGTCACTCCATTCGGCGACCAGGTGGCGCGCGTCGGCTCGAACGTCTGCGGGGCCGCCCTACGACCCGGTCGACGTGGCGCACTCGGCGAGCTCACGCGCCCGCGTGAACACTGCATCGAACATGGGCTCGGTGAGCCGGCCCGTGAAGGTGTTCTGCTGGCTCGGGTGGTACGAGCACACGATCGCCACGCGCGCGGTGTGGACCTCGGCCAGATGCGCGAACCGCGGACGTCGACGCGGAAGCTCGACGCCGGTGTCGCGCAGCACCCGCCAGAGGGCCTCGTAACCGAAGCCGCCCAACGCGATCAGGACGCGGGCGTGTTCGAGCAGACCGAGCTCGCGGGTCATGAACGACGCGCAGCGGTCCCGCTCTGCCGGCGTCGGGCGGTTGGCCGGCGGTGCGCAGCGCACCGCGGCACTCACGTACGCGTCGGCCAGCGCCAGCCCGTCGTTCCGGTCAGTCGACTCTGCCTGATTTGCGAGCCCGGCGCGAAAGAGCGCCCGGTAGAGCCACTCGCCGGAGCGATCACCGGTGAACATGCGCCCGGTCCGGTTCGCGCCGTGCGCGGCCGGTGCCAGACCGACCACGACGATGCGGGCGTCAGGGTCTCCGAAACCTGGGACCGGCCGACCCCAGTACTCCTCGTGACGGTAGGCCGCTCGTCGCTCCCTCGCGACCTGCTCACGCCACGAAACGAGTCGAGGGCACGCTCGACAGCGCGTGATCTCGTCGCCGAGGCCTGCAAGGCCGGCACCACCGCGAGCGCCCATCCCGGCGACGCTACCCTGAGCCCGGTGCGAGTCCTGTTGATCGTGAACGCGATCGCGTCCTCGGTGACCGCCCAGAAACGAGCGGTCATCGAGACGGCGCTGCGCGCCGATCACGACCTCGACATCGTGGAGACCTCCGACCGCGGGCATGCCGGCAAGCTGTCCGCCGACGCCGCGGCGCGCGAGGTCGACGTGGTGGCCGTCCTCGCCGGCGACGGGACCCTCAACGAGGCCGCCAACGGCCTGGCCGGCACCGAGACCGCATTGGCGCCGCTGCCGGGAGGCTCGACGAACGTGTACGTACGCACGATCGGCGTGGCGCGCGACGCGGTCGACGCGACCGCGCAGCTCCTGGAATCGCTCAGCGCGCGGTCGACCCGCCGGGTCGGGCTCGGCATCGCGAACGATCGGCACTTCCTCTTCCACGTCGGTGTCGGGTTCGACGCCGCGGTCGTCGAGCGAGTCGAGCGTCGGCATCGACTGAAGCGCTACGTCGGACACCCCCTCTTCGCGACGGCCGCCGTCGCGACCTGGGTACGCGAGTACGACCACGGCCATCCGCGCTTTCGGGTCGAGCTGCCCGGTGAGGAGACGATCGAAGGTGGCATCTTCGCCATCGTCTCGAAGACGTCGCCGTACACGTTCTTCGGCAGCCGACGCATCCAGGTGTCTCCGGAGACGGGACTCGACACCGCGCTCGGGCTCACAGTGATCCGGACACGGCACACGCCGACATTTCTTGCGTTGGCCGGATCCGCGCTCGCGTCGGGTCGAATGCTGCGTCGCAACCCGTCGACTGTGCACCGCGTGAACCTCGATCGACTGGCCATCGTCGGCCTCGGAGCGTTCCCCTGGCAGGCCGATGGTGAGTTCCTCGGTCTGACCGAACGGCTCGACCTCAGCTACGACCCGACGGCGCTCAACCTGGTGGTCCCGGTTCCCGGCCCAACGCCGTGAGCGCGATGTCGGGCACGTCGGTGATGAGCCCGTCAACGCCGGCCTCAGCCAGCTCCACCATGTAGTCGGCCTCGTTCACCGTCCAGGTATTGACCAGCACACCTACCTCGCGTGCGGCCTGCACGAGCGGCGCGGCCGCGCCGTCGGCCAACGACCACGCGTCAGGGTGAAGCGCTTGGTGCCCGTGGCGGCGCGCCGTCTCCAGCGCGACGAGCGGGTCGGCGCCGACGGTGAGCAACCCGGTCGGCAGGTCCGGGGCGAGGACCTTGACCCGGTCGATCGTGGCGAGGTCGGACGACGACACCAGGACGACGTCGACACCACCTCGATCGGCGAGGCGCTGCGCCAGGAGATCGGCGGCACGACACGTCGGATCGTGGTCCTCGTCACCGACCGAGTTCTTGATCTCCACGTTGACGAGCAGCCCCACGCACACGTCCAGCACGGCGTCGAGCTCGGGCACGTCCGAGCGGACCGCCTGGATCTCGGCCAGCGTCCGGTGCGCCAGCACGCCGAGCGACGGTTCCTCGGCATCGTGATGGACCACGAGCCGATCGTCGGCGGTGCGATGGACGTCCAGCTCCACGCCGTCTGCCCCGAGCCGCCGGGCGACCACGAACGCGCCGACGGTGTTCTCCGGCGCCTGGCGACGGGCGCCTCGATGGGCGATCACCTGGGTATCGATCATGGCCAGACGGTAGGCGGCCACGGCTCGTCGGCGACGACGCAGCCGGCCTTCGAGCTGTCGACCCCGCTGAGCGAAGCTAGCCCGAGTTTCCGGGCTATCGGCTCGAGCTGATCTTGGGCCACTGGAAAGTTTCTTGGAAATAGGCCTCTGATGCGAAGATTCCAGGTCGTACCGCGACGGCCTGGCGCGCCAACACATCTTCGCTCGCCCCGGCGAGCACCCAAGGTGCTCTACGTTGCTGACCAGCGCGTGTGTCGGACGAGAGTGCTCGCGATTGTTAGCGCGTTGTTGTATTACCTATACATGGCTTCGATTGTGGGGAAGAAGCAGGGCAACCGGACGTATTACTACCTGGTGGAGTCGGCCCGGGTGGGTGGCAAGCCCAGGATCGTGTCCCAGCAGTATCTGGGTTCGGCGGAGGAGATCGCCAAGCGGCTGAGCGGCGCGGCGGTGGGTGAGCCGGCACGTACGCGGCACCGTGGCTTCGGCGATCTGGCCGCGGTGTGGTCGGTCCTCGAGCGGCTCGACCTCGCCGGCATCGTCGACGACGTCGTGGGCCCGCGCCGGGGCGACGCGGCGGCGTCGGTCGGGACCTACATGGCGTTGGCGGTCGCGAATCGGGTGGTGGCGCCGTGCTCGAAGCTGGCATTCGCCGACTGGTGGTCGACGACTGGCGGGTCGCGTTGGGTGCGCGTGTCCGCAGCGGCGTTGGATCACCGCCGGTTCTGGGACGCGATGGACGCGTCGTCGGCGGGCCAACTGATCGAGTGCGAACGACGCCTGGCCGCGGCCATGGTCACCGAATATGGGCTCGATCTGGCCGGGTTGGTGTTGGACATGACCAACTTCGCGACGTTCGTCGACTCGGCCGACGAGCGCAACACGATCGCCCAGCGCGGCCACGCCAAGCAGGGACGGGTCGATCTGCGACTCGTCGGGTTGGGCCTGGTCGTGACCGCCGATGGTGGCGTGCCGATCTGCTCGCACACCTATGCGGGCAACCGGCCCGACGTCACCCAGTTCGCGACGGTGATCGGCGAGCTATCCGCCCGGTTCGGTGCCCTCGCCGCCGACGGCGACGGCGACGGCGACGGGCTGACGGTGGTCTACGACGCCGGCATGGACTCTGCCGCCAACCAACAGGTCATCGAAGCCGCCGGGCTGCACTTCGTCGGCTCGCTCGTCCCGTCGAACCATCCCGACCTGCTCGCCGTGCCCGCCCGCCGCTACACCATCATCGACGAACAACGCTTCCCGGGCGTCACCGCGTTCGAAGCGACAGCTGACGCGCTCGGCGCCGAACGCCGCGTGGTCGTCACCCACTCGGCCACGTTTCATGACGCGCAGACACGCGGGTTCGCGCAGACGCTCACCAAAGCCAACCGTCGCCTCACCGAACTCGCGGAGCGTCTCGCCCGCGGCAAGACACGACGCGCCCGCGCCGCGGTCGAAGCCGACATCGCGGAGATCCTCCGACCCCGCTGGCTCGACCGCGTCATCACCTGGGAGCTCGCCGGCACCCGCCCCGCCACCCTCCGCCTCACCTGGACGATCGACCCCGCAGCCCAACAGCGTCTCGAAGAAGAGACCTTCGGCAAGCGCGTCCTGTTCACCGACCACGACGACTGGCCCATCGCCGAAGTCATCGCCGGCTACCGCAGCCAAGCCGACGTCGAAGCCGGCTTCCGCCAGATGAAAGACCCCCACGTCGTGTCGTTCAGCCCCATGTTCCACTGGACCGACCAGAAGATCCGTGTCCACGCCTTCTACTGCGTTGCCGCCCTCGCCGTCGCCCACCTCATGCGACGCGAAGCCGCCAACACCGGGATCACCATGAGCGTCCGCGAACTACTCGCCACCCTCGCCGGCATCCAAGAAACCGTCCTGCTCTACCAAGGCGACACCGGCCGGCCCCGCGCCCGCCACATGCTCACCGACATGACCCCGACCCAACAACGCCTGTTCGACCTCGACGCCTACGCCCCCACCCGCTGAACCTGGGTAATACGCGGCCCGACGCTCAACACGCCCCCTGATGCGAAGATTCCAGGTCCTACCGCGACGGCCTAGCCCGCCAACACATCTTCGCTCGCCCCGGCGA
>DASRPD010000124.1:0-14638 GCA_035646535.1 Acidimicrobiia bacterium | reverse complement strand
GTCGAGAACCGCCCGCACCGTTCAGTGCTGGCGAGGTCGGGTCGTGTGCTGAGCTTCGACGGCAAGCTCAACCGCTTCGCCTTCGCCAAGATCGTTCCGAGCCCACAGCCGATCGAGCAGGTCGAGGCCCAGGTCTCGGCGAAGGGCCTCCTCGATGACGTCTCCATCGCCCTTGCCGGTACGGGCCGCACGGATCTTCACCGCGCGCAGCACGTCCTCGTCGATCGTCAGCGTGGTGCGCGTCTTCGCCATCTCCGCATCATAGCATCATGACGCGAAGATGGTCGAGCGGCGGGGTGGTGGCCGTCCACCGCCCCGCGCAGCCCGACGAGCTCCATCGCTAGGTCACGAAGTATTTGGCCTCGGGGTGGGGAACGACGATGGCCGCGGTGGTCTGTTCGGGGTCGAACATGAACTCCTCGGTGAGGGTCACTCCGATGCGGGCCGGATCGAGGAGCTCGATGAGGTTGGCCTGGTCCTCGAGATCGGGACACGCCGGATAACCCCACGAGTAGCGCGAGCCCCGGTACTTCTGGCGGAACAGGCCCGTCACCGTCGGCCCGTCTTCATCGACGAAACCCCACTCCTCGCGCATCCGCTTGTGCCATAGCTCCATGAGCGCCTCGGTGGTCTCGATCGACAGGCCGTGCGCGAGGAGATACTCCTGGTAGCGGTCCTCGGCGAACAGCTCGCGTTCGTGCTCGGTGGCCGCTTGGCCCATGGTGACCACGGTGAAACCGGCGTAGTCGGCCTCACCGGACGCCGCCGAACGGAAGAAGTCGGGAATCGAGAGGAACCGGTCCTTGTGCTGGCGCGGGAACGTGAACCGCGTCCGCTCCTCGCGGCGATTCTCGTCGCGCCACACGATGAGCTCGTTGCCGTCGGCGTTGACGGGGAAG
This sequence comes from Acidimicrobiia bacterium, assembly GCA_035646535.1. Lineage (GTDB taxonomy): Bacteria > Actinomycetota > Acidimicrobiia > IMCC26256 > JANYLB01 > DASRPD01. Next base: position 13,739 of record DASRPD010000124.1, on the reverse strand, counting down.
TAGCCCCACACGACCGACGGCACGAGCCAGTCGCCGGCCTTGGCCTTGCCCAGCTCCTCGGCCAGTGTCGCTCGGAGCCGCTCCTTGAAATCCGTGTCGGTCTCACCGATCGACTTGTCGGGCCGGAACTGCCACTGGTTGCGGAACAACGCGGTCTCGTTGACGTAGCCGACGATCTCGTCGAGCGACACGCCCTTGGCGACGCGGGAGCCGAGGAACGGCGGGGTGAAGACGACCGCGTCGGTCGCAACATCGGACCGAGCCGGGATCTCGACATCGTCGCCAGCGTCACCACGCCGTGACCTACGGGCCGGCAGGTCTCGTCCGCCGGGCTCGCGCCCGAACTCGGGCGCGAGGGTCCCGGCGCGTTTGCCGTCCATGAGCTTTTCCATGGTGTGCAGGCCCTCGAAGGCGTCCTTGCCGTAGAACAGGCGACCGTCGAAGATCTCCCGCAGGTCCCGTTCCACGTAGTTGCGGGTCAGCGCGGCACCGCCGAGCATCACCGGCGTCTCGGCGAGGCCGAGCTCGTTCAGGGCCTGGAGGTTCTCGCGCATGATGAGGGTGCTCTTCACGAGCAGCCCGCTCATCCCGATCGCGTCGGCGTTCACCTCCTTGGCCTTGTCGACGAAGGTCTGCAGCGGCGCCTTGATGCCGATGTTGTGCACCTCGTAGCCGTTGTTCGTGAGGATGATGTCCACGAGGTTCTTGCCGATGTCGTGCACGTCACCCTTGACGGTGCCGATCACGAACACGCCTTTGCTGGTGCCCTCGGCGCGGTCCATGTGCGGCTCCAGGTACGCGACGGCGGCCTTCATCGTCTCCGCGCTCTGGAGCACGAACGGGAGCTGCATCTCCCCGCGGCCGAAGAGGTCACCCACGACCTTCATGCCTTCGAGCAGCACCTCGTTCACGATCGACAGCGCCGGCCGGGTCGTGAGCTGGGTGTCCAGATCGGCTTCGAGACCGTCGCGGTCACCGTCGATGATGCGGTGCGACAAACGCTCCTCGACCGTCCAGCCGGAGCGGTCCTCCTCCTCGATGGCCGAGGCGTCGACGTCGGCGAACAGCTCGAGCAGCTCGGTGAGCGGGTCGTAGCCGTCACGGCGGCGGTCGTAGATGAGGTCGAGGGTCACCTCGCGGACGTGGTCGTCGATCTTGTGCATCGGCATGATGCGCGCCGCATGGGCGATGGCGCTGTCGAGGCCGGCCTGGCGGCACTCAGCCAGGAACACGCTGTTCAGCACATGGCGCAGCGCCGGTTTCAGCCCGAAGCTCACGTTCGACAGACCGAGGATCGTCGACGCCTCGGGCAGCTCGGTCTTGATCGCCCGGATGGCCTCGATGGTCTCGATGCCGTCACGGCGCAGGTCCTCCTGACCCGAGCCGAGCGGGAAGGTGAGCGCATCGAAGATCAGGTCCGACGGCTCCATGCCGTAGCGGTGCACCGCGAGGTCATAGATCCGCGTGCACACCCGCAGCTTCCACGCCGCGTCGCGGGCCTGGCCCTCCTCGTCGATCGCGAGGCAGATCACCGCCGCGCCGTACTCGCGGGCCAGGCGGAACACGCGATCCAGCCGTGATCCCTCGGCCTCGCCGTCCTCCAGGTTGGCAGAGTTGAGGATGGCCTTGCCGCCCGAACGTTGCAGGCCGGCCTCCAGCACCTCCGGTTCGGTCGAGTCGAACACCAGAGGCAACGCGGCCTGGGTTGCGAAGCGGCTCGCAATCTCGTCCATGTCCTCGGTGCCGTCGCGCCCGACGTAGTCGACGCACACGTCGAGGACGTGCGCGCCTTCTTTGATCTGGTCGCGCGCCATCTTCACGCAGGTGTCCCAGTCCGCTTCGAGCATCGCCTCGCGGAACCGCTTCGAGCCGTTGGCGTTCGTGCGTTCGCCGACTGCGAGGTACGCGAGCTCCTGATGGAACGGCACCGAGCTGTAGATCGACGAACAGCCGGGTTCGAACTCGGGTTGGCGGGGCGCGGCGACTCGGCCCTCGCCGAGCCGCTCGACCACCGCACGGAGGTGCTCGGGTGTCGTGCCGCAGCAGCCACCGACGATGTTGATGCCGAGCTCGGTGACGTTGCGCTCGTGCGCGTCGGCGAGCTCGGTGGGGGTGAGGTCGTAGTGGGTGCGACCCTCGACGATCGAGGGGAGGCCCGCGTTCGGCAGGCAGCTCAGGAATGGACGCGCGTGTTGCGACAGGTAGCGGAGGTGCTCGGTCATCTCCGCCGGACCCGTGGCGCAGTTCAGTCCGATCACGTCGGGTTGCATCGCCTCGAGCGCCGTGAGCGCCGCGCCGATCTCGGATCCGATCAGCATGCGACCCGTGGTCTCCATGGTGACCTGTACCGCCAGTGGCACCTCGATGCCGGTGCTCGCCATGGCCCGGCGGCACGCGACGAGCGCGGCCTTGGCTTGCAGGAGATCTTGGACGGTCTCGACGAGGAGCACGTCGGCGCCGCCGCGCAGCAGGCCTTCGGCCTGGGGAACGTACGCGTCGCGCAGCTCGGCGAACCGGATGTGGCCGAGCGACGGCAGCTTGGTGCCCGGCCCCATCGACCCGATCACAAAGCGCGGTCGTTCGGGGGTCGAGAAGCCGTGGGCGACCTCGCGGGCGATGCGGGCCGCGGCCTCGTTCATCTCGACGGTCTTCTCCGCGATGTCGTACTCGGCCAGCACGATCGGGAAGGACCCGAACGTGGCCGTCTCCACCGCGTCGACGCCGACCGAGAAGAACTCGGAGTGCAGATCGGCGATGAGGTCGGGGCGCGTGAGCACGAGGTGCTCGTTGCAGCCTTCGAGGGTCTCGCCGCCGAAGTCGTCGGGGCCCAGGTCGTGGTTCTGGACCCAGGTGCCGAACGCTCCGTCGAAGACGAGCACCCGCTCGGCGAGAGCGGCGAGGAAGTCGGACATCGGGGACCGAGGGTAGTGGAGGGCGGGTCCGTATCGACCACACATTGATCGGCGCCGCGGGACCACGTGGCGGACGAGCCGGTGGTCGTAGACTCGGGGCCTCGATGAAGGTGTACACGCGCACCGGTGATGACGGGACGACCGGGCTGTTCCACGGTGGTCGCGTCGCGAAGGACGGGCCGGGGCCCGAGGCCTACGGCGACGTCGACGAGTCCGTCTCCGCGCTCGGCCTCGCCCGCGCGGAGGCCGAACCCGGTGGTGAGCTCGACGCGCTGCTCGTCCGGCTGCAACGCGAGCTCTTCGTCGTCGGCGCCGAGCTCGCGACGGCGCCCGATCGGCGGGCCCGTCTCGCCCCGGCCCAGCGCGTCTCGGTGGAGATGGTCGGTGCCTTGGAACCGATCATCGACGACGTGACCGCCCGCTACGACCCGCCCCAGGAGTTCGTCCTCCCCGGCGAAGGGCGCGTCGCCGCCGCGCTCGACCTGGCGCGCACGGTCGTGCGGCGGGCCGAGCGGAGAGCCGTCACCGCGACCGCCGCAAGCTGGCTCGAGGCCGACAGCCAGGTCGTGCCCTACCTGAACCGGCTGGCCGACCTCGTCTACACCCTCGCCCGCTGGCAGGAAGGAACGTTTCGCCCCGCGCGGGCCGACCGCGATCCCACCACGCGGGGAAGTTGATGGACCCAGCCGGCTGACGACCCGCACCGCCTGACGACCTGGACCGACTGGCGACCTGGACCTACTGACCACCCCCCACCCTTCGGAGGATCTGTGACCCCCAGCTTCAGCCTCACGAGCGCCGCGGCCGACCGCGTCGAAGCCGATCTCGTCGTCGTCCCCGTGTTCGTCGACCGCGACCTCGGCGCAGGAGCGGCCGTGATCGACGCGGCCATCGCCGGCCTCGCGGACTTCATGGCCGAGGCCGGCTTCGACGGCAAGCCGGGCGAGACCCTCGCCACTCCATCGTTCGGACAGCTCGGCGCCGGTGCGGCGCTGCTGGTTGGCGTCGGCCCCCGCGACGAGCTCGACGCCGACGCGATCCGACGTGCCGGGGCCACCCTCGCGCGCCGCGCCACCAAGGTCAGGACGGTCGCGACGACCCTGCTGGACGAGCTCGCCGACGGTACCGACCGGTCCGTTGCCGCGCAGGCGCTCGTCGAGGGCGTGTTGCTCGGCGGCTATGAGTTCCTCGAGTACAAGTCGAAGGCCGAGCCGTCGCGCCTGGCCTCGGTGGCGATTGGTGGGCGCGGCACCCGGCTCCAGGCTGCGCTCGAGCGCGGTGCGACCGTCGGCGGCGCGGTCATCTGGGCGCGGGACATGGTGAACGAGCCCGCCGCCGCGAAGTCACCGGCCGCCTTCGCCGCTGCGGCGAAGAAGCTGCTGCGCGGGCGCGGCGTGACCGTGAAGGTGCTCGGCGTCGCCGAGATGCGAACGGAGCGCCTGGGCGGTGTGCTCGGCGTGGGTCAGGGTTCTCACCAGCCGCCGCGCTTCGTGAAGATGACGTACGCGCCGCGGGGCGCGCGCGGCTCCCTCGCGCTCGTCGGCAAGGGAGTGATCTTCGACTCGGGTGGTCTCTCACTCAAGACCGGCAAGGGCATGGAGACGATGAAGACCGACATGGGTGGTGGCGCGGCGGTCATCGCGGCCATGTCCACCCTCGCGGAGCTCGACGTGAAGACCAAGGTCACCGCCTACGTCCCGATGGTCGAGAACATGCCGAGCGGTACCGCCATCCGCCCGGGTGACGTCCTGAAGATCAGAAACGGCAAGACCGTCGAGGTGCTGAACACCGACGCGGAGGGCCGCCTCATCCTCGCCGACGCGTTGTCGCTCGCCGCCGAAGCCGAGCCCGACGCGATCGTCGACGCCGCGACGCTCACGGGGGCGTGCGTGGTCGCGCTCGGCGACAAGTTCGCCGGGCTCATGGGCAACCACGACGCGTGGAGAGACCAAGTCCGCGACGCGGCCGCACGCGCCGGTGAGCCGGTGTGGCCATTGCCGCTGCCGAAGCAGTACCGCAAGCAGATCGACTCCGAGATCGCCGACATCAAGAACATCGGCGGCAGCTACGGCGGCGCGCTCACCGCCGGACTGTTCCTCCAGGAGTTCGTCGGTGATCGACCGTGGGTGCACGTCGACATCGCCGGGCCCGCCCGCGCCGACGCGAACGACGGCGAGCTGGTGAGGGGCGGCACCGGGTTCGGTGTCCGCACCCTCATCGAGGTCGCCAGCCGCTTCCGCAAGCCCCCACGCCGCTGAAGGCCGCTTCCGCAAGCCCCCGCGCCGCTGAAGGCCGCGGCGGCGGACCGAAACCTGTCGGGGTGTGACCGAGCGGCTCTCCTGAGCCGACCGAAACGCGCGTGCAAGCCCCATTAGCCTCCGGCGTGCTGTGGGCCATGGAGAGGCGTTCGAGATTCCGAAGCTGCGGGCCATCGCGAGCCATGCCGTCCCGAGGATCCTCGAAGGCACGGTCGTGCCGCTCGTCCTGTTCCTCGTGGTGCTCGAGCTGCTCGGCGTCTGGGGCGCCCTGGCCGCCACGTTGACCTGGACCTACGGGGCGATCGCCGTCCGGCTCGTCACGCACCGGCGCGTCCCCGGTGTGCTCCTGCTCGGCGCGCTCACCGCCACGGCTCGGGTCACGCTCGCGATCCTCACCCAGAGCGTCTTCATGTACTTCCTCCAGCCGACGCTCGGCACCGCACTCGTGGGTGGCGCCTTCCTCGTGTCCTTCGCGCTTCGTCGCCCCCTCACCGAGCGACTCGCGCACGACTTCTGCCCGCTGCCCGAGACCATGACCAGCCATCCCCGGGTGCGGCAGTTCTTCATGCGGATCTCGCTGCTGTGGGCCGCGGTGTTCCTCACCAATGCGACCGTCACCCTCTGGTTGCTGCTCAACCAGTCGGTGGGAACCTTCGTGCTGGCCAAGCCCTTCGTGTCGTTCGGCCTCACCGGCACCGGAATAGCGGTCTCCGCCTGGTGGTTCCACACAACGATGAGACGACACGGGTTGTTGGTGGCTCGACTGGGCGCGGCGCCGGCCGTCGCGGCATAGTCGCGTCGTGCCCCGGCGCCGCCTCACCACATCGGACTCGGTCGACCTGGCCGCCCGGCGCTGGCTGACCTCCGAGGAGCCGAGAGCAGCCATCGTGCTGGCTCACGGATTCATGGCCGGCTCGGATGACCCCGCCGTCGTCGCCGTCGCCGAGGCGCTGTACGAGCGCGGCTTCGACGTCGTCACCTACGACGCACGCGGCCACGGCGCCTCGGGTGGCCTGTGCACGCTCGGGGATCGGGAACGCCACGACGTCGCCGCCGCGGTCGCGCTCGCGCGCCTGCGCAGCGACCGCGTGTTGCTCGTCGGCGCGTCGATGGGCGCCATCGCGGTGTTGCGCCACGCGGCTGATGATCCGCACGTTGCCGGGACGGTGATTGTCAGCTGTCCGGCCCGGTGGGCGCTGCCGCGCAACCTTCGGAGCGTGCTCGCCGCGCTGCTCACGCGGACACCGCCGGGGCGTGCCGTGTGTGCGCGTTGGCTGAAGGTCGCGTTGGCGTCGCGGTGGACGAATCCCGAGCCGCCGGTCGAGCTCGCCGCGCGGACGGTCGCGCCGCTGGCCGTCGTGCACGGTACGGACGACCGCTTCATTCCTGTGCAGGCTGCCCAGGAGCTCCACTCGGCCACCGCCGAGCCGCGCCGGGTCGAGGTCGTTGCCGGCATGGGGCACGCGTTCGACGCGCTCGCGGTCGTGCCCATCCTCGACGCAGTCGAGTGGGTCCTTCAGCGCGTGCCGGTGCTCGCACCCGAGGCCTGACCGGTCGGTTCCCACCACCAGGCGAGCCCGGCGAGGCCCCCACCGGTGTTGGCGACCATGACACTGCTGAACGCGCCGATGAACGCGGTCGCGGGCGAGACCTCCTCGACCACGCGTTTCATGAGGTGATCGGCGGCGTCCTCGTCGATGGCGTGCAGCGCGACGACGTGCAGCGCGGCGTCTTCAGGGCGCGAACGACGCCACCGGGCCACGATCCGATCGAGTGCCGCCTCGCGGGTGAACGCCGGGCGGATCGAGCGCACCTCACCGCCGCGGAACTCGAACAGCGGGTTCACGTTCACGAGGCGGCCGGCCCGCGCCGCGAGTCCCGAGACGCGACCGCTCGCGACGAGCCGGTCCAGTGAGTCGACGGTCGCGACGAGCCGGACCGAGGCGATCGCATCGCGGGCCGCGGCCTCGACCGCGTCGAGCGAGAGTCCGCGCCGTGCCGCCCTCGCGGCGTGGATCGCGACGAGGCCTTCCGCGCCCGCGGCCGTCGCCGTGTCCAGCACCCGCACGGGCCGAGTCGGTGTGGTCACGTCGGCCGCGGCCAGGCGCGCCGCTTCGTAGGTGGCGCTCATCGTGGCGGCGAGGGTCAGGATGAGCACGCCGTCCGTACCGTTGCCGTCGATACCGTTGCCGGCTGCATCGGCCTCGCCGATCGCCGCCTCGAACCCGGCGGGTGTGGCGCCCGACGTGCTGACGGTCTCGGGGGGCACGTCCATGAGGTCCCGGAGTGGGAGCTCGCCGTCGGCGTACTCGCGATCACCGACGCGCATGAGCAGCGGGACGATGATGATCCCGTGGTCTGCCGCCAGCTCGGGGGGGAGTGCCGCGGCGCTGTCGACGACGATCGCAACACTCATGTCTGCCACCTCGTGGGGACCTAGCCTGGCACCGATCCGCGCGCCGGGCGCGCCTTTCGGCCGGAGCGCCTCACGAGGAGCCGGAGCGCCTCACGAGGAGATGGCATGGGTCGACGAACCGGAAATCGGACGCGGTTGTCCGCCCCCGTCGTGATCGTGGCTGGGTACCTTGCGGGCGCGATTCCGTTCTCGTACCTCATGGCGCGACGGAGCCGGGGCGTCGACCTGCGCTCGGTGGGCAGCGGCACGGTGTCCGGGACGTCGCTGTACCGAGTTGCCGGCTTCCTGCCGCTCGCGGGTGCCGGTGTCCTCGAGGTCGCCAAGGGAGCCGTCGGGCCCGTGCTGGCCGGACGCGACCGCCCCGTGCTGGGCGCGGTGGCCGGAGGCGCCGCGGTGGTGGGTCACAACTGGTCGGTGGTGCTCGGAGGGGCCGGCGGGCGTGGCATCTCACCCGCCCTCGGTGCGTTCCTGGTCCAGGACCCGGCCGGGACCGTGGTGTTGCTCACCGGTCTCGTCGCCGGGAAGCTCGCGGGTGAGAGCGCGGTTGGCTGCCTCATCGCCTACGGCGTGCTCGGACCGGTGCTCGCGGCGCGGAAGGGACGCATCGGAGCACTTGCGGCCGCGGCGGTACTCGTACCGATGCTCGCGAAGCGCCTGGCCGGCAACGCGCCTGCTCCGGATCGGGGCACGTACCTCTGGCGCCTGGTATTCGATCGCGATACGCCCCAACTCGAGGACTGACGACGCGGGGCTTGCACCCCCGCAACGGGTTCCGCTCGGTCGACGCCGCGACCGCCGGCCGTTCGCTTCGACTCAGTGACCGGTGGCGGTGCCGTCGGCGAGGGTCGCGTGCGGGAGGCAGTGCTCGTCGTACTCGGCGATCACGAGCTCTCCGGCATCTTCGCCACACGCCGGGCACTTGGGGTCGCGCCGTAGCTTGAAGTTGCGGAAGCTCTCCTCGAGCGCGTCGTAGGCCAACAGCCGTCCGATGAGCGGGTCGCCCAGTCCCAACAGCAGCTTGATCGTCTCGAGCGCCTGGATGGAGCCGACGATGCCGGGGAGCACGCCGAGCACGCCGGCCTCCGCGCAGCTCGGCGCGAGCTCGGGCGGCGGCGGCTCCGGGAGCAGGCACCGGTAGCACGGGCCGTCGTAGGGCTTGAACACGGTGACCTGACCCTCGAAGCGGAAGATCGACCCGTGCACGACCGGGATGCGCTCGAGGAGCGACGCGTCGTTGAGGAGGTAGCGCGTCGGGAAGTTGTCGGTACCGTCGAGCACGACGTCATAGCCACCGATGATGTCGAGGACGTTGTCGGCGCCGAGACGCACGTCGTGGGTGACGACGTTCACGTCCGGGTTCATGGACGTGAGCGTCTTCTTGGCCGAGTCGACCTTGCGCTCGCCGATCCGGTCGAGGTTGTGCAGGATCTGACGCTGGAGGTTCGACGCGTCGACGACGTCCATGTCGACGATACCGAGCGTGCCGACCCCCGCGGCCGCGAGATAGAGCGCGGCCGGAGAACCGAGCCCGCCCGCGCCGAGGAGCAGCACCTTGGACTCGAGCAGCCTCTGCTGGCCGGCCTCGCCGACCTCGGGCAACAGGATGTGGCGCTTGTAGCGGTCACGCTGTTCGGGGCTCAGGGTCTGGGGCGTCTGCCACGGCCGGTCTTCGTTCTTCCAGCGACCGAAGCCGCCGACCATGGAGACGATGTCGGAATAGCCGAGCCGGCCGAGCGTCTCGGCCGCGAACGCGGACCGCACACCACCGGCGCAGTAGACGACGATGGGCGTGTCCCGACCGGGGATGCGGGACTCGATCTGGCTCTCGAGGTGACCCCGGGCGATGTGGATCGAGCCGGGCAGTGTGCCCGCGTCGTACTCGTCCTGTTCGCGCACGTCGAGGAACACGGCGTCGCCGAGACGCGCCTCGGCCGCCTCGGGGTCGACCTCGGCGATGTTCGCCTTGGTGGCGGCGAGCAGCTCACGGAAGCTCGGCATCGGGTAGTCCTTCGGCGGGCGAGTCGAACGAGTTGATCGAACGGTTGGTCGAACGGTTGAAAGGCTATCGCCCAGGTCAGATATTCCCAACCGTCTGGCCTCCCTGCCTCCTGCCCTGGCACGGTGACGCGCCCCATGGGCCCCCACCCGGACGAGAATCCGGCCCAGACGGGGGCGCGCGGCCCGGGGTGGGAGGAACCGATCAGAGCCGGTCGACGAGCGTGGTGAGCGCCCGGCCGAGCGGTTCGCGGACCACCGCGTCGGCGACCGCGTCGAACGGAGTCGGCTCCGCGTTCATGACGACGAGCCGGGCGCCCGCCCGCAGCGCGATCTCGGGCAGCGCCGCGGCGGGGTACACCCCGAGCGACGTGCCGAGCGCGAGGAACAGGTCGCACTCCGCCGCGCCCCGCTGGGAGCGCTCCAGATCCTCGACCACCAGGTTCTCGCCGAAGCTGATCGTGGCCGACTTGAGGATGCCCCCGCAGGCGAGACACGCCGGGTCCGGGTCTCCGGCGCGGACCCGGTCGAGGGTCTCCTGCATCGGGCCGCGCCAATCACACTCGGTGCACTTGGCCTCGCGCACGTTGCCGTGGATCTCGACGACGAGCTCGGGTGAGCTCCCGGCCGCGTGGTGCAGCCCGTCGATGTTCTGGGTCACGACCAGCGAGAGCGCGGCCTTGCGTTCGAGCGTCGCGACCGCCTCATGACCCGCGTTCGGATCCGCGCGCCACACGGGCGAGTCCATTCGGTTGCGCCACGCCAGCTCGCGCACGGAGGCATCCGCGAGGTAGTGCGACAGCGTCGCGGTCTTCTCGGCCGCGGGGTTCTTGGTCCACACGCCGTTCGGACCACGAAAATCCGGGATGCCGGATTCGGTCGAGATGCCCGCACCGGTGAGCACGACGATCGAGCGGGCGTCACGCACCCACGCGGCGAGCGGTTCGAGCGGCGTGTCGAGCGGCGCCTCGTGCCCGTTGTCAGGGGAGTCCGGCACCCGGCACCTCGACGCGCACGGACTCGATACGGCCGCCGCGGGCTGATTCGGTGTCCGACGGCGAGCTCGACGGCGCGGTGCAGATGTACAGGCTTCGCCGGTCGTCACCGCCGAGCATGCACGCGAAGGCCCCGTTGGGTTCGCTGACGGCGACCGTATCGGTGATCTCGCCGCCCTCGAGCACGCGCACGACCCGGCGGCCGATGGCGTCGGCCATCCAGATCGCGCCGTCAGCGTCGAGACAACAGCCGTCGGGCGCGGCACCCTCGACGGTGGCCCAGGTGCGCCGGTCGGTGAGCGAGCCGTCGGACTGCACCGTGAACGCGCTGAGCCGGGCGGCGAACGACTCCCCGATGATCAATGTTCCGCCGTCGGGGGTGATGACGGTGCCGTTGGGGAACGCGAGGTCGTCCGCGGCGACGCTCACCGCGCCATCGGGATCGACCCGGGCGAGCGCCGTGGGTGCGAAGGGGTCGCCGGCGTCGAGATCGAAGCCGAAGTTGCCGACGTAGGCGCGGCCCACCGAGTCGACGACCATGTCGTTGCAGTGGAACGTCGCGATCGACCCGAGGTCGGCCACCTCGGCGAGACCGCCGCCGCGGTCGAGTCGCAGCAGCCGCCGGTCTCGCATCGACACCACGAGCAGGTCTCCGTCGGGCGTCCATCCCAGGCCCGATGGTCCTTCGGGCACGTCGACGATCGTCTCGGTGCTCCCGTCGGGGGCCAGGGCAATGACGCGGCCATCGTGCTGGTCCGAGAACCACAAGCGTCCGTCGTGCCAGCGCGGGCCTTCCGGGAACCGGAGACCATCGAGGACGGTGGTCGTGGTGACGTCGAACACGTCGGCAGGGTAGCGAGAGATACCGACCTACGCTTGGTGTCGTGACCAAGGTCGGCCTCCCGACCCAGCTCGATCCCTTCGAGCCGGGCTTCTTCGCCGACCCGTACGAGCACGACGCGGCCGCGCGCGCCGGCGGAGTGGTGCAGCCCAGTGACTTCGGTGGCTGGATCGTGTTCGGCCATGACGCGGTGCTCCAAGTGCTGCGAGACCCGACCCTGTCGGTCGAGGAGCACAACGTCGAGCCCGACGATCTCCGACGAGCTGCTGAGGCTCAGCTCGAGGCCCTGGGCGGCGATGCCACCGAGATGCGCAACCGCTCGATGCTCGATCTCGACCCACCCGATCACGACCGCCTCCGACGACTGGTCGCCAAGGCGTTCAACCCGGCGATGGTGCGCGCGCTGGTCCCGCACGTCGAGGCACTGGTGGAAGACGCCCTGGACACGATGGCCGCGCGCGGTGGAGACGCCGACGTCATCGCGGACCTCGCGTTCCCGCTGCCGTTCACGGTCATCTCCGAGATGCTCGGCATGCCGGACACGGATCGGGCCCAACTTCGCGACTGGTCACACGCGATGGTGAAGACCCTCGATCCGATCCTCACCGACGACGAGGCCCGCGCCGCGCTCGACGCGTCGGTGCACATGGTCGACCACGTCCGCGCCGCGATCGAACACAAGCGTCGCGAACCCGCCGACGATCTCCTCACCAAGCTCACCGCCGCGGAGGACTCGGGCGATGTCCTCACCGAAGACGAGCTCGTCACCCAGGTCGTGCTGCTCTACCTCGCCGGCCACGAGACAACCGTGAACCTGATCGGCAACGGGACGCTCGCGTTGCTGGCCAATCCCGACCAGCTCGCTCGGCTGCGCGCCGAGGCCGAGCTGGAAGAGAACGCGGTCGAGGAGCTGTTGCGCTACGACAGTCCGGTCCAGTTCTCGCGCCGGATCACGACCGCGCCGCTCGACGTCGACGGCTCGACCATCGAGGCGGGCCAGTTCCTGTGGACCTGTCTCGGTTCGGCGAACCGCGACACCGCGTTCTGGGGTCCCACCGCGGATGAGCTCGACCTCGGCCGAGACGGCGCCGCGCAGCACGTGTCGTTCGGCAGCGGTGTGCACCACTGCCTGGGTGCCGCGCTCGCCCGGATCGAGGCCCGAGCCGCGGTTCCCGCGCTCGTGCGTCGATTCCCGGCGATCCGCCTCGCCGATCCTGGCGCGCCCCCGGCGTGGAACGGCCGGCTCGTCCTGCGCGGGCTGGACCGTCTTTCCGTCACCCTGTCCTGACGCCGTCTCCAGAACGGGGGCGGTCAGACAAGGGGCGCGAACTCGTCCGCCTCGGCCTCTCGCAGGCGCTCGAACCAGTCACGCAGCTCGGCGCGCCGGCCTCGATCGTTGGCCAGGTTGACGAGCTCGTGCGGGTCCTCCTGGAGGTCGTACAGCTCGTGGTCGTGGTCCTCGAACGGGGCGTCGACGTCGTAGCGCTTCGGCGTCTTCCACGGCTGACCGCTCTGGGTGAACGAACCGCCGACTCCGTAGTACCGGGCGTACTTGTGACGGCCGTCGAACAGACCCCGGATGGCGTAGCGCAGGTGGATGCAGCTCTCGTACCACGCCTGGTCCTGGGCGAACAGCACCGCGTCGCGAACGCTCGCCGAGGGTTCCTCGAGCACGGGTGACAGATCGACGCCGGCAACCGGCGGATCAGCGAGCCCGGCGATCGCGCACACCGTGTGGGCCAGGTCGACGTGCGACGCGAGCGCATCGGTCACCGTGCCGGGCGTCGTGACACCGGGGACGCGGGCGTAGAGCGGGACCCGCATGATCTCGTCGTAGACGAACGGGCCCTTGCTGCGCAGCCCGTGCGATCCGCACATGTCGCCGTGGTCCGCGGTGAAGATCACTGCGGTGTCGTCGGCCGCGCCCGACGCGTCGAGGGCGTCGAGCACGACGCCGAGGTTGCGGTCCGCCTCCTGATGGAGGCGCCAGTAGTAATCGAGATGGCGGAGCCACGCGACCTCGTCGGTCGGGTCCATGTAGCCGTACAGCGAATGCTGCTGCTCGTCGAGCCACTGGCGCTGCACCGCCGGCTTGGTGAACAGGTCGTCGTCGAAGTTCGGGGGGAGCGTGTCGAACACCGAGTCGTACGGCTCGGTGAAGGCGGGAACCGACTCGCTCTCCTTCCACTGCACGAGGTCGAGGATGCTGCGGACGAGGGCGACGTCATCGGGGTGCGCGGCCTGGTAGTCGGGCTGGTCCATCGGAAACCACATGACGTCGTGCGGGTTGACGAGCCCGACCACCAACAGCCAGGGGCGGTC
>DASRPD010000123.1:0-3406 GCA_035646535.1 Acidimicrobiia bacterium | reverse complement strand
CGAGAACCCCTTCCACGTGTACCTGTTCAACGCCTCCGAGCTCGAGTCGATGCTCCGGCTCTTCTTCCACGAGGTCGAGATCGTCGGGCTCGACGCCGCCGAGGCGGTCAAGAGCGATTTCGCTGCCCGGCGCCGAAGTGGTGAGCGTCTGCTGAAGCTCGACGCGTTCGACATTCGACACAAGCTCCCTCGCTCCTGGTACATCTGGGCCTACACCCGGGCGCTGCCGGTGGTGTATCGCATCGTCGCCGGTGACCAATCGGGCGGTCATTCCGGCATCACCGCCGACGACTTCTTCGTGTCCGATCAGATCGACGACTCGACGCCGGCCCTGCTCGCCACCGCCCGCTCGCCGCGAATCGACTGACCAGCCGCCGGCCCTCGGCGGGGGCCCGAATGGGCCAGTTGCCGCCGGGTAGGCTCGACCCCCTCGCGGGGGAGGGAGTGCGCGATGGACCTGGCTGACGCGGCCGACATCCAGAAGCTGGCCGATCTCGCGGCCGAGGCTCGGATCCATCGGGTCAGCATGCTCGCGTGGCGCGATCTCGACGACCCCGAAGCCGGTGGCTCGGAGGTTCATGCCTCGACGGTGGCCAGGCTCTGGGCCGAGGCCGGTCTCGAGGTGACGATGCGTACCTCCTACGCCGCCGGGCGACCGCAGATGAGCTGGCGAGACGGCTACCGGGTCATTCGAAAAGCCGGTCGGTACATGGTGTTTCCGCGGGCCGCGTTCAGCGAGATGATGGGCTGGCACGGTGCCCGCGACGCGCTGGTGGAGATCTGGAACGGCATGCCGTTCTTCTCGCCGGTGTGGGCCCACGGGCCCCGCGTGGTCTGGCTCCACCATGTCCACAAGGAGATGTGGCAGATGACGCTGCCGCCGCGCCTGGCGCGCATCGGCAACGCCGTCGAGTCCCGGCTGGCCCCACCCATGTACCGATTCACCCCGATCATCACCCTGTCCAGGGCCTCGAAAGAGGAGCTCGTGGATGATCTCGGCCTGAACCCCAAGCGAGTCTCGGTCGTGCCGCCGGGCATCCACCCTCGTTTCTCTCCGGGCGGTCCACGAGCCGAGCGGCCGCTCGTCGTCGCGGTCGGCCGCCTGGTGCCGGTCAAGCGTTTCGACTTGCTCATCGAGGCGCTCGTCGCCCTGAAACAGCGCCGGGGCGACATGGAGACGGTCATCGTCGGCGAGGGGTATTGCCGCGAGGAGCTCGAGAGTCAGATCCACGAAGCCGCAGCGGAGGACTGGATCTCGCTCCCGGGCCATGTGGACGACGACGAGCTCGTCGACCTGTACCGGCGGGCATGGGTCGTCGCGAGCGCGTCGGCGCGCGAGGGTTTCGGCATGACCCTCACCGAGGCGGCCGCGTGCGGGACTCCGGCCGTGGCGACGCGCATCGCGGGTCACACCGACGCGGTCGTCGAGGACCGGTCCGGGCTCCTCGTCGATTCGCGTGACGAGTTGGTCGACGCGCTCGACCGAGTGATCACCGACGCCGACCTGCGCGCTCGTCTCCAAGCCGGCGCCGTCGAGCACGCGTCGCAGCTGACCTGGGGCGCGACTGCCCGGGGGACGCTCGAGGTGCTGGCGGCCGAGGCGATCCGGCGCCGGCACTGAGGCCACGACGCCCTCCGATGTGCCGGTCCGCCCGGCAGTCGACGCGGTGAGCGCGCGTACTCCGCCTGTTTCGACGGTACCGGCGAGCACCCCGGCCCTCGGTCGGGCACGCGCGCCGGGCTACCTGCTGTTGGCCGCCCTGGCGTACCTCCCCGTGCTGCGGTCCGACCCCGGCCGACTTGCGGCGGACACGAAGACCTACCTCTTCTTGGACCCGAGCCGCCTGCTCGGTCGGGCCTGGTCGATGTGGGACCCGAACATCGGGCTCGGCACGGTGAGCCACCAGACGATCGGCTACCTGTTCCCGATGGGCCCGTTCTTCTGGCTCGGCGAGGCGGTCGGTCTGCCCGACTGGGTGACCCAGCGACTCTGGCTCGGCTCGATCATCTTCGCCGCCGGTCTCGGGGTCCTGTTCTTGTTGCGCACGCTCGGTCAGCGCGGGCCGGGCGTCGTGGTGGCGACGTTGGTGTTCATCCTGTCGCCGTACGTGCTCGACTACTCGTCGCGCATCTCGGTGATCCTGCTGCCCTGGGCCGCGCTCCCGTGGCTGCTCGCGCTCACGATCCGAGCGCTGCGGGACGGTGGCTGGCGCTACCCGGTGCTGATCGCCATCGTCGTGCAGGTCGTGGGGGGCGTGAATGCCACCGCGCTGCTGTTCGCCGGCCTCGCGCCGGCGCTGTGGATTCCCTTTTCGGTCTGGGGCCTGCGAGAGACGAGCGGCCGGCGAGCGTTCCAGGTGGTATGGCGCACCGGCCTGGTCACGGTGTTGTGCTCGCTGTGGTGGATGGCCGGGCTGTGGGCACAGGGTGGGTACGGCCTCGACGTGCTGCAATTCACCGAGACGGTCCGCGCGGTGTCGCGCACGTCGCTCGCACCGGAGGTGTTGCGTGGGTTGGGCTACTGGTTCTTCTACGGCCAGGACAAGCTCGGCCCTTGGACCGAGTCGTCGGTGGCCTACACGCAGCGCCCACTGCTCATTCTCGTCGGGTACTCGATTCCCGCGCTCGCATTCCTCGCCGCGGCGGTCATCCGTTGGCGGTACCGCACCTACTTCGTGCTCCTCCTGGCCGTCGGGGTCGCGATCGCGGTCGGCACCTACCCGTACGACGCGCCGTCACCCGCCGGGAGCATCTTTCGGCACCTCGCCAACAGCTCGTCGGCCGGCCTCGCGCTACGCAGCACCGGGCGCGCCACACCACTCGTCGTGCTCGCGGTTGCGGTGCTCCTCGGGATGGGGATCAACGCGCTCGCGACCCGGTTCTCGGATGCGGCGACACCCCGGCGGTGGATCCCGATCGGGGCCGCGGTGGGTGTCGGCGCGCTCGCGGTGGCCAACTTCCCGTCGCTGTGGACCGGCACGTACTACGGCTCGAACCTCGAGCGCGACGCGGATGTGCCGCAGTACTGGCAGGACGCCATCGCCGCGCTCGACGGGCGGCCGTACGACACCCGAATCCTGGAGCTCCCCGGAAGTGACTTCGCGTCGTACGTGTGGGGCAACACCGTCGATCCGATCACCCCCGGCCTGACCGACCGGCCCTACGTGGCGCGCGAGTTGATCCCGTGGGGCTCGCCCGCGTCGGCCGACCTCGTCAACGCGCTCGACCGCAGGATCCAAGAAGGCCTGTTCGAGCCCGACGCGCTCGCCCCGGTGGCTCGACTTCTCGCCGCCGGCGACGTGGTCCTGCGCAACGACTTGCAGACCGACCGGTACAACCTCGTGAAGATCCGGACCTTGTGGCGACAGTTCGATCCACCTCCGGACGGCCTCGGGGAACCGGAGAC
>DASRPD010000122.1:0-14138 GCA_035646535.1 Acidimicrobiia bacterium | reverse complement strand
TCCGCGTCGGTGAAGCAGGGTCGATTGATCTGGCGTTGCAACACCAGGATTTGATGTCTCAGCGCGAGGATCTCGGCGTCGCGCTCGTCGCCGGTCGCGAGCAGCCATCGGAGACGGCCGATGATCAGGTGACGGAAGGTCCTGAGAAGGTTCATCGACGCCGGAACGTATCGACCCATCGAGAAGCTCGAAACTCCCCGAAACCCAGCGGCGATGGATTTCCGGCACCTACACGGGTTCAGTCTTGCGGTGCCTCTGCCTCGCGGCTGCACCGCTAGGTTCGACGCCCGTGGCACTCACGATCGGGATCGCCGGGCTCCCCAACGTCGGCAAGTCGACCCTCTTCAACGCGCTGACCAAGGCGGAAGCCCTGGCCGCGAACTATCCGTTCGCGACGATCGAACCCAACATCGGCGTCGTCCCCCTTCCCGACCCGCGCCTCGAGGTTCTCGCAGGGATCTTCGCCAGCAAGCAGATCATCCCGGCGACGGTGTCGTTCGTGGACATCGCCGGCATCGTCAAGGGCGCGAGCGAGGGTGAAGGGCTCGGCAACAAGTTTCTCGCCAACATTCGCGAGGCGGACGCCATCTGCCAAGTCGTCCGCGTCTTCGACGACGACGACGTCATCCACGTCTCGGGCAGGGTCGACCCGGCCGATGACATCGAGGTGGTCCACACCGAGCTGATGCTCGCCGACCTCCAGACGATCGAGAAGGCCATCCCGCGTATCGAGAAGGAGGTCAAGGGGGCCAAGACCGAACGAGCCGTGCTCGACACCGTTCTTGGCGCCCAGACCCTCCTGGAGTCGGGTACGACCCTCTTGTCGGGCGCGCAGGCCGCGGGCATCGACCTCGCGCTTGTGCGCGAGCTGTCGTTGATGACGGCCAAGCCGTTCATCTACGTGTTCAACGTCGACGAGGGTGGTCTGTCCGACTCGGATCTGCAGGCCGAGCTACGCGCGCTCGTCGCGCCGGCCGACGCCGTGTTCCTCGACGCCAAGCTCGAAGCTGAGCTCCTCGAGCTCGACGACGAGGATGCCGCGGAGCTGCTCGCGAGCGTCGGCCAGAGCGAACCCGGCATGCACCAGCTCGCGCGCGTCGGCTTCCACACACTCGGGTTGCAGACCTACCTCACCGCGGGCCCGATGGAATCCCGCGCCTGGACCATCCGCCAGGGTTGGACCGCGCCGCAGGCCGCGGGAGTCATCCACACCGACTTCCAGAGCGGCTTCATCAAGGCCGAGGTCGTTGCCTACGACGATCTCGTCGAAGCCGGTTCGATGGCCGAGGCCAAAGCTCGTGGCAAGGTCCGTATCGAAGGCAAGGACTACGTCATGACCGAGGGTGACGTCGTGGAGTTCCGCTTCAACGTGTAGGCGCGACGCTCTGACCGTTGGACTTGCCCGTCGGGGGCCGCCACGGGACGCCGTGTGGGGGAGTGGGGGCGTCGAGGTGCTCGACGCTCGCATTCGCGCTCGCCGAGATCGCGTTCACTTCGCCCCGAGGTTGTCCATCGCGTCGGTGAGCTGGTCGACGACCGAGGGGTCGCGCTCGCCGGTGAGGGAGATCACGAACGGGCCGAAGGTCCAGGCGACACCCAGGGCCCCGAATCCCTCGACGCGCCCACGTGCGCCCTGGATGTCGCGCAGCGCAGCGTCGCGATCGTCGCCGGTCTCGAACTCGACGATGGACAGGACGTCGACCGTGCGCTCGCTGTCGGGACAGGACTCGTCGGCGAGCACGAGCTGACGCCCCTCGAGGGCGCCTTCTCGCTCGGTGAGCTCGAGGTCGACCTGCTCGCAGATCTGGAGGCCCTCGTCGACGAGGGCTGCCTCCACCTCGTCGAACGACGCGTCCTGGAAGTCGGCCGGGCCCTGACACGCGGCAGCCACCAACGCCAGGGTGGCTGCGACCGCGCCCAGTCGCCAGGCCAGACGAAGCCTTCGGCCGGCCGACGACGGACCCGGCGACCGACGACACCTCGTCCGCGATCAGCAGCACCGGGTAGTCGGGTCCGATCACCATGGGCTCTCTCCCGTCAGCTCGGGGGTTCCCCGGCTTTCGGGAGCTATCGGCTGCGACTCCTGTCCCATTGAGCGTTACTCGGTTGATCCCATATCTCGTAGCTGGAACCCATGACACCCAACGTCATCTGGTGAGGATCCCCGGCTCAGGTCGCGGAGCCGATGAGCCGACCTCTCTGCCATGACCATGGTCGAGGATCGCACGCTCGCGCTCGCGGCCGGGTCGGGCGATCGTGAGGCGTTCGCCGCCATCTACGACCGCTACGCCGACCCGCTGCACGACTTCTGCACCTCGGTGCTGCACGACCGCGACGAGGCGTCCGACGCGATGCAGGACACGTTCGTGATCGCGGCCGGCCGGTTCGCCCAGCTGCGCGACCCCGAGAAGCTCCGCCCGTGGCTGTACGCGATCGCGCGCCACGAGGCGCTGCGACGTGCCCGGGCGCTCGCTCGTGAGCGGCCCGTCGAGGATCCCGAGCTCGGCTCCGCGGGAGTCCTCGATGAGCCGGTGCTCGACGAGGACACCACCCAGCTCGTGCGCGACGTCGTCGCCATGCTCGAGCCTCGCGACCGTGTCGCGCTCGACCTCAGCGTGCGCCGGGAGCTCGACGGCCACGCGCTCGCCGAGGCGCTGGGCGTTCGGCGCGACCACGCCTACGTGATGGTCTCGAAGGCCAAGAAGCGCTTCGTGCGTGCGCTGGAGGTCTTCCTCGTGGCCCGTCACGGCCGCGGTGGGTGTTCCGACCTTGACGCGCTGTTGTCCGGTTGGGAGCGCGGCCGGATCGAGCCGGCGCTGCGCCGCCGAGTCTCCCGACATCTGGACACCTGCCCGGTGTGCGGCGAGCAACGGTCGTCACTGGCGAGCCCGCTCGCCCTGCTCGGTGCGCTCCCGGTCGTGGGCGCGCCCGCGCAGTTGCGGGTCCGGGTCCTCGAACGCGCGCACGCCGCCCCGCCGTCGTCGGCTCGCCCGTCCCGGGCCCGGTGGCTGCGGAGCGGGCATCGGGTGTGGCTCGCCGGCGGCGCGGTGCTGTCGGTGCTCGCCGTGACCGCCGGCGCGTTCGTCGTGATCCGAGACCGTGGTAACTCGGTCGCCGAGGACCCTGCCGTATCAGCTCCGCCCGGCGCGGCGCGCCCGGAGCGGACGTTTTGCGAGACGGCTGCGGTGTTGCGGGGCGGCGGCATCGCACCCACCGGCCCGGACGGGCTCGGATCGTTCCTGCGCGCGGAGCGGGCGACACTCGACGAGCTGGTCGAGCTTGCCGCGCCGAGCGTCGCGATCGCCACCGACACGGCCGTGCTGCGCGACGCGCTGGCCGAGCTCATCGACCGGCTCGAGGCCGTGGACGACGACGTTGCGCAGCTCACGCCGGAAGATCGTGGGTTGCTCACCGACCCGGCCCTCGCCGCGGTGCGCGCACGGTGGGAGAACGCGGTCGCCGGAGCTTGCGCGCTCGAGTAGGCGAGCGCCCGAGGGGCCCGACGCTCTGACGCGCCGAGCCCCCAGCTCCCCACAGCGCCACGCGTGTTCATGCGAGGGGCGTGTCCTCGATGACGTCGCCGAAGCCCGCATCGATGAACAGCTGCTGGAGGGCCTCGGCCCCATCGCAGCCGATCTCCTCGAAGTCCAGGATCACCGAGAGGTCCGAGCCGTCGAGCGCATCGAGCGCATCGAGCGCGTCGAGGAACGGCTGGGCGACCGGCTCCCAGTCCAGGCCGAGGCTCTCGGCCGCCTCGATGAGCAGGAAGAACTGCAAGCTGCCGCAGTTCCCGTCGTTGGCCGGCTCGTCGGGTACGGCCACCGGGTCGTCACCGGCTTCGGGGTCGGTCGCGCCCGGGTCATCCGAGCAGTAGGTGTCGAGGAAGTCCTCGACCCGGTCGCGAAGCGCGGTGTCGCCCGGCGTCGACGCGTCGGCGATGGCCACCGCGTCGCGGTACGCCACCAGGTCGGCCAGCGCGTCGAGCGGGAAGCCCGGCGTCGCCTCCGCCGCGGCGACGAGCTGGCTCAGCCCGTCGGCGAGCCGCGTGAGGTAGGCCTCGATATCGCCCGGCCCGGACGGGCCGCCCGCGATGTCGGGTTCGACCGACACCCAGGTCGTGCAGAAGTCCACGGGAGCCGCCGGGGTCGGCTCACCCGTGTCGACGTCGACGGTGGGGAGGGGGCCGTCGGGTCGGCCGGGCACGATCGCTCCCGCGGTCTCGGCATCGCCCCAACTCGGGCCGTGCTCGGCGCCGTCGGCGGTCACGTCCGGCTCGAGGAGCGGGTTGCCGCATGCGCAGCGCGCGCGTGGCACACCGAAGCGGTCGACGAGCACGGCGGTGCCGGCCTGGAGCACCGACTGGCGTGGCGTGGCGTGTCCGTTCGCGTACCCGTGGTTCGTGACGCGGGTGTCGTGGAGCAACACGAGCGGGGTGAGCGTGGCGACGTAGTCGGCGATCCGGTCGGGCTGGATGCCGACCACCCCTGCCCAGGCGCGGCCTTCGGCCGGATGGGACTCGAGGAACGCAACCAGCGCCTCGGGCTCACAGACCCGCTGGCTTCCCGAGCCGCCGTAGATCCCGGGGCTCGTGCCGACCTGCACGAGCGCGTCGCGCGGCGTCTCGGGGACCTCGACGGCCGCGCCCTTCGCGACCGTCGTGAACGGCTGCGGGCCGGTCGATTCGGCCGGCTCGCGCAGCACGCCCTTGGTGGAGCTCGCCGACTCTGCCTCGAGCTTGGAGCCGCCGCCGCAGGCGGCCAGCAGGACCGCCGCGAAGGTGATGAACAGGATGATCCGTCGCATGGTTGCTCCTCGGTGCTGTCTCGACCTTGTGCCTGTCTCGACAGATGAGAGGCGCCGGGCAAGGCCGATCTAACCGATTCGGCGAGAGTTCCTCGCGGCAGGGGACCGAGCGAACCGGACGGGCCGGTGGCGTTGGGACCAAAGGAGCACTCGAGGGTATGAGCCTCGAGCGGATCCACGCATCACGACATCACAACACGAAGGAGCTTCGAGGATCCGCGCGTGCGGCCACACGTAGGGTTCTGTGCATGTGGTCAGCACGTCGCCGCCGGGATCTCGAGTCCGGGGAGGCACCGCTGCCGTTCGTCCCCGGCGAGGTGAGCAACGGCGAGTTCGTCCCGGTGGCGCCGACCGGCCGCGACGTTTGGATCGCCGAGGAGACCCTGCGGCGCGCGGACCACGCCGCGCAGCGCGCCGGCGTCGACCGGCGCCGGTTCCTGCAGAGCGCGGGTGGCCTCGCCGTGATGCTCGGTGTGGTCAATGCGTGCTCGAACGAGAAGACGGCGACGGGCCCGTCGAAGGCGGGCGGGTCGTTCACGACCCCGACCGAGCCGAGCGATCTCGTGGAGTGCGAGTCGGCACTCGGGAGCCAGGGTGAGCTCATCGTCGACGTGCACACGCATCACGTGATGCCGGCCGGCCCGTGGCGGCAGAACGCGCCGGGCATCGAGGAGATGATTCTCCGGCTGGTGCCCGACGGCTGCGAGGCGCCCGACCCGCTCGAGTGTCTGGACCGCGCGCATTACGTGCAGGATCTCTTCCTCGGAAGCGACACGACCGTGGCCATGCTCTCGGACGTGCCGAACTCCGGTCCCGCGGACGCCCCGGTCCCGTTCGACGAGAACCTTGCCAGCGCCGAGTTCGCCGCGTCGGTCGGGACCGGCGGCGCGCCACGGGTGTTGACCCAGAGTGTGGTGGCACCCAACTTCGGTGAGCTCCCCCCGTACCTCGACCTGATGTCGGCGCAGGCGACGACCGGGAAGGTCGCCTCGTTCAAGGCGTACACCGCGTGGGGTCCGGACCGACGTGGGTATGCACTCGACGACCCGGCGATCGGCCTGCCCGTGATCGAGCAGGCCCGGTCGCTCGGGGTGACGGTGTTCTGCGCCCACAAGGGGTTGCCGCTCATGGAGTTCGACCTGAGCCACAACGGACCCGACGATCTGGTCTCGGCCGCCAAGCAGTTTCCCGACGTGCAGTTCGTCGTGTACCACTCGGCGTTCGAACGTGAGACCACCGAAGGTCCCTACGATCCGGCGAGCGCTTCGCGCGGGACCAACTCGCTCGTCGCCGCGCTCGACCGTCACGGCATCCCCCCGAACGCGAACGTGTGGTGCGAGCTCGGCACGACATGGCGCGAGGTCATGACGAACCCGACCGAGGCCGCGCACGTGATGGGCAAGCTCTTGTCGCGCGTGGGCGAGGACAGGGTGCTGTGGGGAACCGACGCGATCTGGTACGGCTCTCCGCAACCCCAGATCGCGGCATTCCGAGTGTTCGAGATCTCGGCGGAGTTCCAGGAGCGGTTCGGCTATCCGGCTCTCACCGCCGAGCGCAAGCAGAAGGTGTTCGGCCTCAATGCCGCAGCACTGCTGGGTCTGGATCCGCAGGCATACTGCGCGCTCGGCGGCGACCCACTCGCCGTGGCGCAGGCCTCCTACGACGAGATCGTGCGCGACGGAGTCGTGGACCCGTGGGTTGCGAGAGGCCCGCTTTCCCGGCGCGACGTGCTGACATGGGCGCGGCGCGTCGCCTGGACGCCTTGGTGAGGTCGCGCGCGAAACCAACCGGTGGAGCGGGCCATGTGCTCGGTTGCAACGGTGTCCGATCGAAGCGTGGCAGTAGGCGAGCGCGCTATCGCAGGTGGTCGACGCGTTCGCGGTACTCCTCGGAGGTGAGCTCGCCGCGGGCGTACCGATCAGCGAGGATCTGGCGGGCGCTCTCGAGCGGGTCGCCCGACGGCAGGTCGTGGCGGGTTCGGGTACCCATGGTCGCGGAACGGACCAGCCAGACGATGATGACGACGAGCCCGACCATCATCACCGTGCCCCAGATCACCATCCACCAGCCGCCACCCCAGCTCATGTGCTCGTCCCCGTGGCCGTAGTGGGCGAGCAACTGCGCAACGACCGCCACCGGCTTCTCCTCTCCGCCCGTTCACGTTTGCCCGTTCACGTTTGCCCGTTCCAAGATCCAGTCTCGCTCCGAATCCCGTGCTGGGGCAGGGGCGAAGGTCCCAAGGGCCCCAGCCGCTGACCCTCACGACAAGCACGCCGGCGGCGAGGGCCGGGCGGCGGTCGGCGAGGGTGCGGTCAGCCCTCCCAGGCGCGGCCGGCGAAGACCTCGTCCACCGGGGTGTGGAACAGGTGATTGGAGTAGTTGCTGATCGTCTTGACCGCCAGGGCGAGCACGATCTGCAGGATGTGGGTCTCGGTGTAGCCCGCGGCGAGGAACGTCTCGACCTGCGAACGGGTAGGCAGACCCCGGGTGTCGACCATTGCGGTGGTGAAGACGGCGAGGGCGTCGAGCTTGGCGTCGGGGACCGGCCGGCCCGCCCGGAGGGCGTCGGTGATCGCGGTCGGGACCTCGGCCATGTCGGCGACGGAGCTGTGGGCCGCCATGCAGTAGGTACACCCGTTGGCCCGGCTGATGGACAACAGCACGGTCTCCTGCTCGGCGGGCGTGAGGTCGGAGTCGACCCGGAACGCGTCGTAGCCGGTGAGGTAGGTCTCCAACAGACCGGAGACGTTGGCCATGTTCGCGTACATGTTCGGGATCATCCCGATCTTCGCCTTGGCCTTGGAGAGGATGGCGGCCACGGCCGGGTCGTCGTCGTTCTCGGTGCGTGCGGGGAGGGAGAGCTGGTGCTCGGACTGGGCCACGGATGATCTCCTCGGAAGAGCTGGGTCGGGGCGCTGGAGCGAACGCTTCGAGATGCAGTCTTGCGTCGGTTCACTCCAGGGGTGAAACCCGCCGACGCGTCCGCGGATTCCCGTCGTTTGCCCAGATGTCGTTGCAGTGCTCGCAGACGGACTCGGGAATCAGGCCGATGCGCATCAAGAGGCCGAAGACCTTGCAGCCGACGCAGTAGGCGAAGACGGATTCCAGCGTGGCGGCGACGAGTGCCGCGGCGACGAGCACCTTGGCCGCGCCGAAGGCGTCGAAGCCGTAGGTGAGGATCGCCGCCGTCACCGTGAGCGTCGCGCCGATGCCCTGAGCGAACCGCTTGGGTGGTCCGGGGACGTACTTCGGTTCGACCGGCAGCGCGGGGGTGACGACGCGGGTCACGAGCTGGCCGAGCGGGCTCAGCGTCGGACCGCTGAGCACGCGGGCCACGAACCCGTAGGCGAGGACGAGCACGATCCAGCGCCAGCCCGTGGCCAGCAGCGCGAGTGCCATCAGCACCACTCCGGCCGCGACGAGTCGAGCCGACACCTCGTTCACCGGGTTGGGGAAGCTCGAGAGCCTCCGGAGCCGGCTCGTCGCCTTCGGAGTCGTGGCCGACGAGCCGGTTGCGCGACTTTGCTTCATTCGCAGCGCCCGGCTGCGGATTTCACACTTCGAGAGATCGCCGTTTCGACCACGCCCGAAGAACCGCTCTCGCGTGCGGTGTATTCCTGGCTCGGGGCCGCGATTGCGCCGGACCGCACATGGAAGTCTGGGGCACGCGAGAGTGTTCCGTGTCCGTGGACTATGACCTGGTGGTGGTCGGCGGCGGCGCCGGCGGCATCTCCGCGGCCCGCGCCGGAGTGCGACGCGGCGCGAAGACCTTGCTGGTGCATCACGGTCCGATCGGCGGAGACTGCACGTTCACCGGGTGTGTGCCCTCGAAGGCCCTGATCGAGGCCGCCGCCCGGGGAGTCTCGTTTGAGGAGGCGGTCGAGTCCTCGCGTCGGGCTGTCGACGCGATCGCCGCGACGGAGACCCCCGATGTGTTCCGCCGCGAGGGCGTCGAGGTCATGTCGGGCTGGGCTCGATTCCGGTCGCGACGACGTCTCGATGTGGACGGCCGCGCGGTCGACGCCCGGCGGGTGATCGTCGCGACTGGTGCCGGACCGGCGGTGCCGCCCATCGACGGCCTCGCCGAGATCGCCTACCTCACGAGTGACACGGTCTTCGAGCTCACGAGCCCGCCGCACTCGCTCGCGGTGCTCGGAGGCGGCGCGATCGGTTGCGAGCTCGCCCAGGCCTTTGGTCGCCTCGGCGTGCAGGTGACCCTGATCGAGGCGCTGCCACGGCTGATCGCCCGCGAAGAGCCCGAGGCATCGGCCGCGATCGAGGACGCGCTCCGAGCCGATTCGGTCGACGTGCGCACCGGTGCCGCGGTGACCCGAGTGGAACGACTCGAGGGAGAAGACGGCGCCTGCCTGCATCTCGCGGACGGAGCGACCGCGCTCGCCGAGAAGGTGCTGGTCGCGGTGGGTCGGAGCGCCGACACGACGGGCCTCGACCTGGAAGCCGCCGGCGTCGAGACCGACGCACGCGGGTTCATTCGGACCGACGATCATCTCGCGACGACCGCACGGGGGATCTGGGCCGTCGGTGACATTGCCGGAAAGAGCCAGTTCACGCACGCAGCCGAGCAGATGGGACGCATCGCGACGGCCAACGCCTTGACGCACTACCACCGTCGGCGCTTCCGGTCCGAGCTGATCCCTGCAGTCACGTACACGTCGCCGGAGGTGGGTCGGGTCGGGATGACCGAGGCTGAGGCCGCGGAGCACGGGGGCAGGGTCGCGTACCTCCCGATGACCGAATTCGACCGTGCCGTCGTGGCCGGGGAGACCCGGGGATTCGTCAAGCTCATCGCGGCGCCTCGTCCGATGCTCCGCAACCTCGCAGGGGGTCGGATCATCGGTGCGACCGCCGTGGCACCGCGCGGTGGCGAGATGATCCACGAGGCGGTGCTCGCCATGAGCACCAAGATGTTCCCGGTGCGCCTCGCGTTGAGCGCGCATGCCTACCCGACGTGGTCCGTCGCGATGCAGCAGGCCGCGGCGCAGCTCTTCACCGAGATCGGTGGCCGGCGCGCCCACCCCGCGGGAAGCGAGGCGGGCTTGGCGGGCTTGCCGCGCGGCGACGTCGATGGTGTGGCTCGAACCGGCGCCTAACGTGGGAGTCGTGCGCTGTCTGACCGAGCCTTCGCTTGCACCCGAGGACCTCGTCGCCGCGCATGTGGCGCGCCCGGCGATGCGGGTGGATTCCCGGGGGTTCGTGCGCCTCAACATGGTGTCGTCGGCCGATGGGGGCACGGCGGTGGACGGCACGTCGGGCGGCCTGGGCAACCGGAGCGATCGCGCGGTGTTCGCGGCGCTGCGGAAGGATGCCGACGTTGTGCTGGTGGGCATGGTCACCGCCGTGGCCGAGCAGTACCGGGCGCCCGAGCAGCCCCACCTGCGCGTCTTCGTGATCGCCAAGGAGCCCAACATCTCCGGGAACCCCGAGCTGTTCGCCTCCGGGCGCGCAACGATCGTGCTCCCCGAGGACGCGCCGCCCGTACCCGCAGGCCTGCCCGAGCTTCGCGCCGGGACCGGCGGCCGGGTGGATCTGCGTGCGGTCGTCGACCAGTTCATGGGCCGGGTGGTGTTGATGGAGGGTGGTCCCGGGCTCGCCGGGGTCATGGTGTCGCTCGGGCTTGTCGACGAGTTCTTTCAGACCGTCGCACCCAAGGTGATCAGCGGCGGTTCGGCGCGCGTCAGCCACGGGCCCGGCGCCGACCCGGCGCCCTGGGGTCTTGACCACGGCTTCGTCGACGACGACGGCTATCTGTTCCTTCGCTACTCGCGGCCTGGGCTCGCCGACGGCGCGGCGTAGCCCGCCGGGTAGATATCGGACGACCGTTCGCGGTCGCGTCGTCGTCCGACTCGCACGGGCACCGACACCCCGTTCGTCTCGGGGCGATTCTGACTCCGGCCGCCCGCGTGGACCACCTCGTCGAGGAGGTCCGGGTCTGGTCGGAGATTCGTCGCCCGGTCATGGACGCGCTCAGGGGGGTCACCAACCCGGGGAGCAGCTCGCCGACGTTTGCACGCGACCACTCCGCGGTTGCGTCTTCGCGGATCTCGTCGGTGGGATCTTCGAGCGTGGCGTCAGGGCCGTCCGAACTGCACGGGGAGTCGGTTCGGCCCGCGCAGGAGATGATGGAACGTGCCGGTGATCCGCACCGTGTCCGGTTCGGTCAATCGCAGGTCGGGGAGTCGGGTCAGGATGACCCGTAACGCGGTCTCGATCTCGGCGCGTGCGAGCGGGGCCCCGAGGCAGCAGTGGGTGCCGAAGCCGAACGTCATCACGGAGCCGGCTCGGCGCGACACGTCGAGGCGGTCGGTCTCGGCGAACTTCGCCGGGTCGCGATTGGCGGCCATGACCCCCAGGAACATGGTCGTGCCGGCCGGGATCTGGACCCCGTGCCAGACGATGTCGCGAGGGCTGTATCGGGGGATCCATGCGGTGGGCGGATTGCATCGGATGCCCTCCTCACCCGCCCAGCGGCATTCGACGTCGAGATCACCGAGCACGATCGCGAGCTGATCCGGGTTCGTGAGCAGGGAGTACAGGGTGCTGCCGAGCCCGAGGTAGGTCGTGTCCGCGCCCGCGGGGAACAGGAGCCGCAGGAAGTTGAAGATCTCCTCGTCGGTCAAGCGCTCGCCGTCGACCTCGGTGGTGGCGAGCGTCGACACGAGGTCGTCGCCCGGGTCGGTACGACGGCGTTGCAGGATCGGGTCCACGAAGGCCACGAACTCCGCCGAGCATCGCGACGCGAGCTCATGGTTGCGGATGTCGAGCATGCCGAGCGCCCACCGTCGTACGTCGTCCTCGGCGGGCTGGGGAAGACCCAGCAGCCGCGTGATGATGGTGAACGGGTATCGCGCGGTGAAATCGGCAACGAGATCCGCGCGGCCATCCGGCGCGAAGCGGTCGATCAAGTCGTGCGCTACCGGTTCCAACAGCGGGCTGATCAGGTCCGGCATCAGCCGCGACCGGAACGCGGGAGACACCAACGCGCGGTTGACGCGGTGTTCCTCACCGCGCATGCATTGCAGGTTCCGCCCGAGGACGTCGGTGATGACCCGGCCGTAGTACTCGGCCGCCGGGAAGGTGTCCTCGTCGCGGAATGCCGCGTTGACGAGCTCATGGCTCACCAGCAGCAGTGCGGGTTCACCGAACGCGCGGGCCCACACCGCCGGGCCACGGGCGCGCAGCGTGTGCAACGTCGCGGGAACGTCGGCGAGGTCGTCCAGCATGACGTCGATCTCGGAATCGAGCGTGGTGGGAGTCGTGCATGGCATCGCGGGCTCAGATCCTCATACGCCGACACACCCGAGAACGAGCCTCAGGTGATCGACGCCTGGTAGATGCTCCCGATCGACGCGTCGAGCGCGGCGTTGAACTCCGCGTCGCTCAGCTGGGCGGTGAGACCCTCGGTCAGCGCCCGAGAGAAGCTCGCGACGACACCGTGGTTGCGCGTCAATCGAGCGTCGGCCTCCTCGCGGGTGTAGCCGCCCGAGAGCGCTACCACCCGAACGACCTTCGGATCGCCGACCAGCTCGGAGTAGAAGTCAGCCTCCTCGGGGAGGGTCAGCTTGAACATGACGCGCTCGGTGTCGCCGAGCGCGTCGAGGCCATCGAAGAGTCCCGCTCGGAGCAGCGCCTCGGCCGCGGCTTTCTGCGGGCTCGTGATGTCGATCTCCGGCTCGAGGATCGGCACGAGGCCGGCCGCGAGGATCTGGCGACCGACGGCGAACTGCTGGTCGACGATGGCCTTGATGCCGGCCGGGTCGGCGAGCTTGATGACCGAGCGCATCTTGGTGCCGAAGATCCCCTTCTCGTTCGCGCGAGCCAACAGCGCGTCGAGGTCGGGGATGGGCTTCATGATCTGGACGCCGTCGGCCTCGTCGGCGAGTCCCTTGTCGACCTTCAGGATCGGGACGACGTTCTTCACGCTCCAGAGGTAGTCCGCCGATCCCCGGCCCTCGATCTCTCGGTCCATCGTCTTCTCGAACAGGATCGCGGCGAGGATGCGGTCACCGCCGAAGCTGGGGCTCGTGATGATCCGCGTGCGCATCTCGTGGACGCGGTCGAACATCTCATCGTCGTTCGAGTAGGCGCTCTCGTCGAGGCCGTACAGCTTCAGCGCCTTCGGGGTGCTGCCCCCGCTCTGGTCCAGCGCCGCGATGAATCCGTCTGCGGACTCGATCTTGGTGAGTTGCCGGCTGTTCATCGAGACCCTCCTGCCAAGGTACCGACCCGGCATTGGGAGAATTTCGGGATCGGCGCGTCTTCGTCGGCCACGTTACCAATGGATGCGTGGCGACCGACAAGCGTCAGCCGAGCTGTGCGGCCAGACGAGACGCGGGCCCGGCGGCGAAGGCGGTCGCGGCATCGACCAGCCGGTGTTCGGTCGCGAAGTGCCGGGATGTCGAGGTGGGGGCTCGATGCCGTTCGATCGCGCCCCCGACCACGCGCTGGACGGCCCGGGCGACGTGCGGCGGTTCGTCGCCGGTGTTGTGGGCATACCACCAGGCGCCGCTGAGCACGCGGACGACCTCCCGAGCGCCGGCGCCGGGGCTCGACCGGCGGTCGAGCCCCAGGAGCCGGGCGAGCTCACCGGTCAGGTCGCAGGACTCGATGAGGTGGCTCACGGCTTCGAGCTGGTCCATCGCGGTGAAGCTGCGCCCGTCGGCGGTGATCGCCGTGAACGCGATGGGCTCACCGGTCACCGGCGACACGAAGACGGGCCGACACCCGGCATAGCCCAGCGGCTCGAACCTCACCTGCGTGTCGTCGACGGAGAAGCCGGGGATCCGTGCGCAGTCGTAGCCGCCGCGCCCGACGCCCTCGGACTCGTGGATGGCCCGGGCTTGATCGACGTCGAGGAGCGCGAGGTGTACGTGCACCGTCGTTCCCGCGCACGGTGTGATGTCCGCGTACAGACAGCCCTGGGAGGACAGCCCGGCGGCGACGACGTCGAAGTCGGACAGCGTCCCGGTGAGCACGGGCACGGCGGTGGAGGCTCCCTCGGTCTGATAGTCGTGGTGGGCGAGCTTGAGATCCAGCGTGTGGGGATTGCGGTTGGCGCCGTAGGCCAACACGGGGACCCGTTCACATAGTGCCGGGAGACCGGCGGAGCCCAGCAACGCGTCGACGGCGCGGCCGTCGTCCAGGCACGCGGCGGCCAGGTCACCACCGGGCAGTGTGATCGCGTGCACCTGGCCGTCGAGGAGCAGGTAGTGATGGCGCGGTGCAGCCCCGGGATAGGTGGCCGGATACATCCGGGGCGCGTGCCAGCTCGCGGCCGCACTCTGGGCCGTCTTCACTGGTCCGTCTTCACTGGGCCG
>DASRPD010000121.1:0-2788 GCA_035646535.1 Acidimicrobiia bacterium | reverse complement strand
ATGCCCCGCCCCTCACCCCGCGGAGCGGCGGGGCATGCAGGACCGGCCGACGGCGGCGGAGCTGGCCGAGGCCATCGGCGAGTTCCTGGAACGAGACGTCATGCCGGCCGTCGACGGCCGCATCGCCTTCCACACCCGGGTGGCGGTGAACGCCCTCGGGATGCTCGAACGCGAGGCCCGGCTCGGCACCGGCCTGGAGACCGCCGAGAACCACCGGCTCGCCGAGCTGCTCGGCCACCCCGGCGAGCTCGACGGGCTGACCCGCGAGCTCGCGGCCGCGATCCGCTCCGGTGAGCTGGACGACCGCCACGGCCGGGTCACAGACGTCGTGAGGGAGTCGGTCGCGGCCAAGCTCGCCGTCGCCAACCCCGGCTACGTTGCCGGCTGATGCGAATCGTCAGCTGGAACGTCAACTCGCTCAACGCCCGGCTGCCCCGCGTCGAGGAGTTCCTCGACTACGCGGATGCCGACGTCGTCTGTCTGCAAGAGACGAAGATGGCCGACAAGAAGTTCCCGGCGATGGCCTTCTCGGCCGCGGGCTACGAGAGCACCCCGTACGGCGTGAACCAGTGGAACGGCGTCGCGATTCTCTCGCGGGTCGGGATCACGAACGTCGCCACGGGTTTCGACGACGACATCGTCGACCCCTACGAAGGCGACGCGCGTCTTGTCGCCGCGAAGTGCGGAAGCGTCGACGTGGTCACCGTCTACGTCCCGAACGGACGCGAGGTCCCGAGCGAGTTCTACGGCCGCAAGCTCGAATGGCTCGAGTCCCTGCGGCTCTGGATCGAGCGGCACTACTCGCCCAGCGATCCGCTCGTCGTGCTCGGTGACTTCAACGTCGCCCCCGAGGATCGCGACGTGTGGTCGACCGACGCGTTCGCCGGCTCGACCCACGTCACCGAACCCGAGCGAGCCGCGCTGGCCCGGCTCGTCGAGTGGGGCCTCGTGGACACGTTCCGGAGGGTGTACCCCGACGACGATCGCCTCTACAGCTACTGGGACTACCGACGGGGTGACTTCCACCAGCACCGCGGGATGCGCATCGATCTCGTGCTCGCCACCGCCCCGGTCGCCGACGCGCTCACCTGGGCCGTGGTCGACCGCAACGCTCGCAAGGGCAAGCAGCCGTCCGACCACGCGCCGGTCCTCATCGACTTCGACCTCACCTGACCCCGGCTGAGCCGCCACCCCACCGTGGGCTCGGTCACTCGGCGCTCATGGTGAGCGTCGCGCGACCAAACCCGCCATGGGCCGCGCGCGGGACGTGACCGAGGTCATGGTGACAGCGCCCGGCTCGTCCGCGAGAGTGGCCGTCGCCGGGCGCCGCTCAGTGAAGGCCCGAGCTCTGACAGGATCCCCGGATGCTCACGCGCCTCGCCCGATTCGTCATCCGGTACCGCAAGTCGGTGCTCGTGGCGAGCGCCGCGTTCTTCGTCGTCGCCGGCGCGCTCGGAGGCAGCGTCGCCGACTCGCTCACCGTTGGCGGCTTCGACGACCCCACCGCCGAGGCCAACCAGACGACAGAGCTGCTGGAGGACACCTTCGACACCCGAGAGCCCCAGGTCGTGGTCCTCGCTACCGTCCGGGACGCCAAGACGGTCGACGACCCCGACGTGGCCGCGGCGGGCCAAGCGCTCACCGAGCAGCTGGCCGACGAGCCCGGCGTCGACCAGGCCACCTCCTACTGGGCGCTCGGGTCCGCGCCGGCGCTGGCGGGCGACGAGGGACACCAGGCGCTCCTGCTCGCGGTCGTGGGCGGTGACGACGACTCGGTATTCGACCGCACTGCAGAGCTGAGCGAGGAGTACACCGGCAGCGACGGACCGTTCGACCTCGCGGTCGGCGGTCGGGCCGCGGTGCTCCACCAGGTCGGCACCCAGATCCAGTCCGATCTGACCACAGCCGAGCGGATCGCGGTCCCGATCACGTTGATCCTGCTCATCCTCGTGTTCGGCAGCCTCATCGCCGCCGGGCTTCCCCTGGGCATCGGCGCCATGGCAGTCGTGGGGACGTTCCTCGTGCTCCGGATCCTCGCGTCGGTCACCGACGTATCGATTTTCTCCCTCAACCTGACGACGGGGATGGGCCTCGGCCTGGCCATCGACTACAGCCTGTTCATCGTGTCGCGCTACCGCGAGGAGATGGCCCGCGGCCTCGAACCCCACGACGCGGTGGTACGCACAGTCGAGACTGCCGGCAAGACCGTCGCCTTCAGCGCGCTCACCGTCGCGGTGTCGCTGGCCGCGCTGCTCGTGTTCCCACTGGCCTTCCTGCGATCCTTCGCCTACGCGGGCACCGCGGTCGCGCTCATCGCCGCGACCGGGGCGCTGCTCACGCTGCCCGCCCTGCTCGCCCTGCTCGGCCGCAACGTCGACCGCTGGGTGCTGTGGCGGCGCACGCCGAAGCCCATCGGAGAGGGCCTGTGGCATCGCGTCGCGACGACGGTGATGCGCCACCCCGTGGTGATCGCGACCACGGTGACCGTTGCGCTGCTGCTGCTCGGCTCGCCGTTCCTACACGTCGCGTTCGCGCAACCGGACGAGCGCGTCCTACCGGAATCGGCGTCAACCCGTGAGGTGCAAACCCAGATCCGCGACAACTTCGACGCGAACGAGACGGCGACGATCCAGATCGTCGCCGTCGACATCGGCAATGCCGGGGCGCGTGACGACGAGACCGCGGCGTACGCGGCCACGCTCTCCGAGCTCGACGACGTCTCGCGGGTCGATGCTCGAACCGGCAGCCACATCGATGGCACGCTCGTGTTCCCACCCGGGCCCACGAC
>DASRPD010000120.1:0-19028 GCA_035646535.1 Acidimicrobiia bacterium | reverse complement strand
CTCCTGACCCACCCATCGCTCCTGACCCACCCATCGCTCCTGACCCACCCATCACTTTGGCGTCGCAGGTCGGGGATTATTCCCGTCCTGCGACGCTGAAGCGATGGGGGTGGCTGGTCAGGAGAGGCGTTCGACGATCATGGCCATACCCTGGCCGCCGCCGACGCACATCGTCTCGAGTCCGATGCTCTTGTCGGCGTCTTCGAGGCCGTTGAGCAGCGTGGTCATGATGCGGGCGCCGGTCATGCCGAACGGGTGGCCGAGCGCGATCGCGCCGCCGTTCACGTTCAGCTTGTCCATGTCGATGCCCAACGCGAGGGCCGACGGCATCACCTGCGCGGCGAACGCCTCGTTGATCTCGACGAGATCGACGTCATCCATGGTCATCCCGGCGCGCCCGAGCGCCTGGCGCGACGCCTCGATCGGCCCGAGCCCCATGATCTCCGGGTCGAGGCCGGTGACCCCACTCGCCACGATCCGGGCCAAGGGTGTGATCCCGAGCTCGGCCGCTCTGGTGTCGCTCATCACGACGACCGCGGCCGCGCCGTCGTTCAGCGGGCACGCGTTGCCCGCGGTGACCTTGCCGTTCGGACGGAATGCCGGTTTCAGCGACGCCAGCTTCGCGAGCTCGGTTCCGGGGCGAGGACAGTCATCGGTGGAGACGACGGTGCCGTCGGCCAGGGTGACCGGTGTGATCTCCCGCTCGAAGAAGCCCCGTTCGATCGCGGCGCCGGCGCGCTGCTGGGAACGGAACGCGTACTCGTCCATCTCCTCGCGCGACACGCCTTCGACCTCGGCGACGTTCTCGGCGGTCTCACCCATCGCGATGTAGACGTCGGGGAGGCCCTCGGGCGGCGTCCACTCACCCTGGTCACCGTTGGCGCGGGCCATCGAGCGGAGCTGGGCGTCCTGAAACCTCTTGTTCTGCGTATCCGGAGTGTGATCGGAGCTTCCCCCGCGAGTGAAGCTGCTCACGGTCTCGACCCCGGCGGCGATGAACGCGTCGCCCTCGCCGGCGCGGATCGCGTGGGTGGCCATCCGCAGCGTCTGCAGCGAGCTCGAGCAGTAGCGGGTGATCGTGCAACCCGGTACCTGAACCATGCCGGCGAGGATCGCGACGACCCGTCCCATGTTGAAGCCCTGCTCACCGCCGGGGAGGCCGCAGCCGAGCATGAGGTCGTCGACGTCGTTGCGGTCGAGCTCGGGCACCTTTCCCAGAGCGGCGTCAACGATGAACGCGGCGAGGTCGTCGGCGCGCTCGTTCACCAACGACCCCTTGAACGCACGGCCGATCGGCGTGCGGGCGGTCGAGACGATCACTGCTTCGGGCATCAACAGCTCCTCAGGAGTTCCAACGGCGTCAGGCAGACTACGGGATGAGCGGCCGGCGAATCGACGCCAAGGCGGCCTGCCGGCCCAAGCTGACTCGACCCCGGCGCTGACGGCCGGGAAAGGTTCCCCACGGGGGCGCCACCGCGACGGCGGGGCTCGGGGGTGGGGTTCAGTCGAGGCGGCGGAGCTCGGTGCGGTACCGCTGCCCGTTGCGGATGTAGTTGTGGGCACCGGGCGCGATGACGACATCGGGGTCGACGGCGTCGAGCCGCAGCGTGGCGGGAACGCCGAGCGCCATGGCTCGGCTCGGGACCTCCATGCCATTGGGCACCACCGCGTTGGCGCCGACCACGGCCCCGGTGCGCACGACGACCCGGTGCAGCACCACCGAGCCGGAACCCAACAGCACGCCCGACTCGATGGTGCAGCACTCGGCGTGGACGAGGTGACCGATCACACAGTCGTCGCCGATCGACGTCGGGAGCTCGCGCGTGGCGTGAATGACCGAGCCGTCCTGGATCGAGGTGCGCGCCCCCACCGTGATCGACCCGTAGTCACCCCGCAGCACAGCCTGCGGCCAGACGGTCGACTCGGCGCCGATCGTGACCTCGCCGATCACGGTGGCGTCGGGATGCACGAACGCGTCCGGGTGCACATTCGGCTCGATGTCGCCGAGGGCGTAGATGGCCATGGTCCGGACCGTACTCACGGCGGTAGCCTCACGTCATGCCCACTGTCGCAGAGCACCTGCAACGGATCGACACGGGCGGCTACACGATCGTGGAGAACGCGATCGAACCCGACCTCGTCGATGCGCTCGTGCGATCCCTCTCCGACCTCGAGACCTTCTTCTCGGTGGAACCCGCGTGCAACGCGTTCGAAGGTGCTCACACGCTGCGCGTCTACAACCTGCTCGCCTACGGCGCGCCGTGGACCTCGGTGCCCACCCACGAACAGACCTTGCCGATCGTGGAGGGGGTCCTCGACCCGGGATGCCTCATCAGCTCACTGTCGTCGATCGCGATCCTGCCCGGCGAACGAGCCCAGCCCATCCACGCCGACGACCAGCTCATCCCCCTCGACAAGCCGCATGCGCCCACGGTCTGCAACTCCATGTGGGCCCTCACCGACTTCACCGAGGCCAACGGTGCGACCCGCCTCGTACCCGGATCGCACCGATCGCCGAGCCCGGATCTCGGTGGAACCTACGACACGATCCCGGCGGAGATGCCCCGCGGCAGCGTGCTCATCTGGCATTCCAGCCTGTGGCACGGCGGAGGCGCGAACAAGACCGACGACCGGCGCATCGGCATCGCGATGAACTACTGCGCCGGCTTCATCCGCCAGCAAGAGAACCAGCAGCTCGGCATCCCGCGCGAGGTCGCGGC
Organism: Acidimicrobiia bacterium; assembly: GCA_035646535.1. Lineage (GTDB taxonomy): Bacteria > Actinomycetota > Acidimicrobiia > IMCC26256 > JANYLB01 > DASRPD01. The sequence goes on along the minus strand of DASRPD010000120.1, from coordinate 16,308 downwards.
CACGTTCGACTCCCGCCTCCGTGAGCTGGTGGGCTACGGCATCTACCACGGTCTCATCGGCCACATCGACAAGCACGACCCCGCGGAGATCCTCGGTGACGCACCCGACGGCGGGATCGTCTGGGACGTGATGCGGTAGGAAACCTCAGTCGACCGCCGCGGTCGGGATGCCGGGTCCGGGGGACGGGCCCACCGGGCGGAAGTGCACCAGCGCGACCTCGGCTGCAACGATCTCGAGCTCGGCAACCACGGGCAGGTCGAGCTCGAGCTGACCCGGTGGGAGACCGATGAGGCTGCCCACCACGCGCACCCCCTCGTCCATCTCGACGACGAGCACCGCGTAGGGAAGCTCAGCCGCGAAGGCGGGGTCGACGGGGCGATGGGTCACGGTCCAGGAGAACACCCGCCCGCGACCCGACGCCGGTGACCACGACCACAGCTCGGACCCGCACCCGGCACAGCGAAAGCGCGGCGGATGGCGCCATCGACCGCACGCGTCGCATCGCTGGAAGTGGAGCCGACCGGTCGTTGCGGCACGTTCGTAGAACTCGGCGTTGAGCCCGACCGGCGTCGGCAGCACGCGACCGGGGCGCTCGGGGAACCCGCTCATCGGTCCCGACCGAGCAGCAAGATCGAACCATCGCCGAAATCCCCCCAGCCGGTCACGGCGCCCACCTCGGCGCCGTGGACCTGGGCGTCACCGGCCTGGCCCCGGAGCTGGCGGGTGGCTTCGACGACATGATTCATGCCCCACATGTGACCCTGCGACAGCAATCCGCCGTGGGTGTTGAGTGGAAGCCTCCCCCCGAGCCCGATGGCACCGTCACGCACGAACGCGCCGGATTCACCCCGCCCGCAGACTCCGAGCGCCTCGAGCTGGAGGAGCACGACGTAGGTGAAGCAGTCGTAGATCTCGGCGAAGTCGAGGTCCGTCGGGACGAGACCTGCTCGACCAAACGCGCGCGGGGCCGCGTCGGTGAGGCCGATGTGGAACGGGTCGGCCCGGTTGGCGATGTCATCGGCAGGATGCGGATGACCCTCGGCGCCCGCGAGGATCGCGACCGGTGGGTGTGGGGCGCTGCGCGCCGCGTCGAGCGACGTCACGACGACAGCAACCGCGCAGTCGGTCTCCAAGCAGCAGTCGAACAGCCGGAACGGCTCGCTCACCCATGGCGAGGCGAGATAGTCGTCCATGGTCAGCTCTCGGCCGCGCATCAGGGCGCGCTGGTTGTGCTGCGCGTGGCGACGGAACGTGACCGCGACCTCACCGGTATCGGTGTCGCGGGTGCCGTACAACAGCTTGTGGCGCATCGCGATCCACGCGTAGAACTGCGCGGCCGAGCGCGCGCCGTAGGGCAGGTAATAGTCCAACACGACGTCGCCCACCGCGTTCGCGTCGAGCCCCCGCCGCGGCACGGGCACACCCGGGCGAGGCCGGAACGCGGAGTAGCCGTTCCAGCCCACGACAACCAAGACGTTGCGGGCCAGACCGGCCTGTACTGCGGCCGCGGCGTCGCCGATCGCGGCGACGCCACTCGCCCCACCCATATGCACCGTCACCGACCAGTTGACCGTCTCCACCCCGAGGTTCGCCGCGAGCTCCTCGACGGTGGTGTAGCCGGGAGGTGGCACGATGCCGTCGATGTCGGCCGCAGTCAGTCCCGCGTCGGCGATGGCCGCGTCGGCGGCTTCGAGCATGAGCTGGACCGGCAGCCGGTCCGACCCGCGGACGTAGTCGGTCTCGCCGACCCCGGCGATCGCCGCCGAGCTCACCCGGCGATCGCAGCATTCGAGACGGTGAGGGGCGCGGCGCGGCGCACTGGCCGTCGGACCCGCTGGCTTTCGTGGCGATTCGCGCTCATCCGCGGCCGAACCTATACCGAAGAACCACGAGGCATCGGAGACCAGGAGGCAGAATCTTGGCCATGGCTGCACCCACGCTCGGCATCGACATCGGCGGTACCGGTATCAAGGGGGCGCCGGTCGACCTCGACGCAGGTGAGTTTGCCGAGGACCGACTCAGGATCGCGACGCCCGAGGGGGGCAAGCCCGCCGATGTCGCCAAGGTCGTCGCCGAGATCGTCGCCCATTTCGACACGACCGGACCGGTCGGCTGCACGTTCCCGGCGGTCATCCGCGATGGGACCGCGCTCACCGCCGCGAACGTGGACGATTCGTGGATCGGCACCGACGCGGCCGATCTCTTCGCCCAGGAGTGCGGACGCCCGTTCGTCGTCGTGAACGACGCCGACGCCGCGGGCATCGCGGAGATGCGCCACGGTGCCGGCAAGGGTGAGTCCGGGGTCGTGCTCATGCTGACGCTGGGGACGGGCATCGGCAGCGCACTGTTCGTCGACGGCGCGTTGGTCCCCAACACCGAGCTCGGCCACCTCGAGGTGCGCGGCAAGGACGCCGAGCAGCGCGCCGCGGCGAGCGTGCGCGAGGAAAAGGACCTGAGCTGGGCAAGGTGGGCCGAGCGCCTCGATGAGGTCATCGCCGCGATGGAGCGGGTGCTGTGGCCGCGACTCATCATCCTGGGTGGCGGGGTCAGCAAGAAGAGCGACAAGTTCGTACCCCACCTGAAGACCCGCGCCGATGTCGTGCCCGCCCAGCTGCTGAACGCCGCAGGGATCATCGGCGCCGCCTCCGCCGCCAACCCGGCCGAGTGATCCCCGCGCTGGTCGTCCCCTAGCCTGACCGGGAGCCCGCCACCCAGGAGGTCACACCGTGGACGGACAGGCCGAGCCCACGCTCGTCGACACCCAGGCCGGCAAGGTGCGCGGCCAGTACGAGCGGGGCGTCCAGGCGTTCCGCGGCATCCCCTACGCCGTGGCCCCCCGATTCCGTCCGCCGGTCCGCCCCGATCCCTGGACCGAGACGCTCGATGCCACCCGGTTCGGGCCCGTCGCCCCTCAGCTCCCCTCCCCGCTCGTCTCCCTGCTCGGCGGATCGACCGACGATCTCAGCGAGCACTGCCTCTCGGTCAACGTCTGGACTCCGGGGCTCGACGGCCGCCGGCCGGTCATGGTGTGGATCCACGGTGGAGCGTTCGTCATGGGCAGCGGCTCGACGCCCTGGTACGACGGCCGCAACTTCGCCGCGAGCGGTGATGTCGTGCTCGTGACGATCAACTACCGCCTCGGCGCGTTCGGCTTCACCTGCCTCGACGAGATCGGCGGGACCGAGTACGCCGGGTCGGGCAACGCCGGCATCCGTGACCAGATCGCCGCGCTGGAGTGGGTGCGGGACAACATCGCCGCGTTCGGTGGCGATGCCGACGACGTCACCATCTTCGGCGAATCCGCCGGCGCCATGAGCGTCGGAACGCTGCTCGGCACACCTGACGCCCAGGGCCTGTTCCACAAGGCGATCCTGCAGAGCGGCGCCGCGCAGTTCGTGGCCAAGCGAGACGACGCGGGCCGCACGGCCGCCGGGTTGCTCACTGCCGCGGGTGTCGACGATGTCGCCGGGCTGGTCGAGCTGTCGATGACCGATCTGCTCGACGCGCAGCGGCGCATGCTCGAGGCCGACGGAGGCCTCGGCCTGCCATTCCGGCCGGTGGTCGACGGCGTCGTCTTGGCCGAACCACCGCTCGACGCGATGCGTTCGGGCGCATGCGGCAACGTCCCGGTGCTCGTCGGCACGAACCGCGACGAGATGACGCTCTTCCTGATCCTGGATCCGACCCTCGGCGAGCTCGACGGATCGGGACTCGTCTCGCGGGCGGCGCAGATGTTCGGGGAGGGCGCTGCTCAGGCGGTCGCGGCGTATGAAGCCAACCGTCCCGGCGCCGCCTCGCGCGACGTGCTCGTCGCGATTGCATCCGACGCGGTCTTCCGCGTCCCCGCGTTGCGTCTGGTCGAAGCCCAGATCGCGAAGGGCCACTCGGCCCACAGCTACTACTTCACGTGGGCGACGCCCGCGTTCGACGGTGCGCTCGGCTCGACCCACGCGCTGGAGATCCCGTTCGTGTTCGACAACCTCGACCAGCCCGGCGCCGCGGTGTTCACCGGTGACAGCACCGACCGGCCCGCGCTCGCCGAGACGATGCACTCAGCGTGGATCCGCTTCGCCCACACCGCCGATCCCGGCTGGCCGACCTACGACCTCGACCGACGCGCGACGAGGATGTTCGACGGCGTCGACAATCCGGTCATCGATGACCCGGGCGGCACCGAGCGCGAGCTCTGGAGCGACATCGATCCCGAGGAGTCCGCCGCGAAGGCGACCGGGTAGGCCACCCGAGCCGGCGATCCGTCCGTCCATCCGTCCGCCACGCCGACCGGACGGGCGATCAGCGTCTCACCGGTCGGCCGGTCAGGCGGTTGCGCCACCGTCGGCGGCGAGGGCGTGGCCATTCACGAACGACGCCGCGTCCGAGCACAACCACACGACCGCGGCGGCGATCTCGTCGGGCCGCCCGAGCCGACCCAGTGGCACCGACCGGGTCATCATCTTCTCGATCTTGGGGTCGCCACCCATGTAGCCCTCGAGCATGGGGGTGCGGGTGCTGCCCGGGCACACCGCGTTGATCCGCACCCCTTGCGAGCCGTACTCGAGCGCGCTCGCGCGGGTCAGGCCGACGACGCCGTGCTTGCTCGCCACGTACGCGGGCAGGCCGGGAAAGCCGCGCAGGCCGGCCCCCGAGGCCATGTTGACGATCGCGCCGCCCCCAGCGGCGGCCATGACCCGAATCTCGTGGCGCAGGCACAAGAACACGCTCGTGAGGTTCAGTGCGATCGTCCGGCGCCAGTCCTCGACGTCATAGTCGGCCGTGAAACCACCCGCGCCGGTCGTGCCGGCGTTGTTGAGCGCCCAGTCCAGCCGGCCGAAGCGGGCGACCGCGCCGGCGACGAGTGCCTCCACCTGCGCGTCCTCGGTGACGTCAGTCGGAACGAAGATGGCCTCACCACCCGCCGCCTCGATCAACGAGACCGTCTCGCCGCCACCAGTCTCATCGACGTCGGCGACGACAACCTGCGCTCCCACATCGGCGAACGCGAGCGCGCTTGCACGGCCGATACCGGAAGCACCGCCGGTGACGAGCGCGACCCGCACCGGCGAGCTCATGAACCGAAGAACTCGCCGCCGTTGACGTCGAGCGTCTGACCGGTGATGACGCGCGACATGTCCGACGCGAAGAACACGATGGACTCGGCGATGTCCTCTTGGGGCGGGATGAACCCGAGCGGGATCGCCTCGGTGATCTCCGCGATGGCCTCGTCCTCGCTGATACCGCGCTCGCTGGTCTGCCAGTCGACGTAGAGCTGGACGTTCGGCCCCCAGATCCAGCCCGGGATCACGCTGTTGACCCGGATCCGGTATGACGCGAGCTCGGTGGCGAGTGACCGAACCGCCACGAGCAGCGCACCCTTCGACGCGGCGTATGACCCTTCGTTCGGGCGGATCTTGCGCGCGCTCATCGAGTTGACGAACACGACCGACCCGGCCCCGCGGGCCTTCAAGGCCGGCACCGCCGCCTGGGTGAGCTGGAGCGAGCCCCAGACGTTGACGTCGAAGACCTTGCGCCACTTGTCGAGGTCGGCCGACTCGAACGGCATCCCCGGATCACCCCGGAACGCGCTGTTCACCAGGATGTCGAGGCCGCCGAATGCGTCGACGACTCGGGCGATCGCGCGCTCGCAGTCCTCGGGATCGACCACGTTGGTCGCCACCGGCATCGCGCGGCCGCCGGTGGCGACGATCTCGTCGGCGATCTCGCGCACTCGATCTTCGTTGCGGGCCGCCAGGCCCACCGCGGCGCCTTCGCGCGCCAGTGCCATGGCCGTCGCCCGGCCCAGGCCGGGGCCGACCCCGGAGACGATCGCGACCTTGTCCTCGAGCAGCATGGCCACTGAATCTGCCAGGCTCTCGGGTCGTGATCAAACTCATCTGCTTTGTGACCCGCCATCCGGAGCTCGGCATCGACGAGTTCCACGAACGGTGGAGCACCGACCATGCCCCCCGGGTGGCCGCCAACCCGGCGACTTCCGGGCGGCTGCTCCGCTACGAGCTCAACCGGCGAAAGGCTCGCGACTACAAGCGGACCGAGACGCCTTACGACGGCGTCGCGATGCAGTGGTACTCCTCGTGGAACGACTTCGTCGTCATGCTCTCCGACCCGGCCTACGCGCCCCTCATGGAAGACGAGCAGACCCTGTTCGACGCGAACGGTTTGATGGTGCTCTTCACCGAGCCGGAGCGGGTCGTGATCGACGGGCCGAAGGGACCGACCAAGCTCGTGTGTGGCTTCCCCCGTCGCCCAGGCACGACCATTGACGAGTTCCGCGAGCACTGGCGCACCGGCCACGCCGCGGTCAACCGTGACACCCCGTCGATCGCGCGTCACATCCTGCGCTACGAACAGAACGAGCGACTCGACCGCGACGACGAGCGAACTGATTGCCCGTTCGACGGTGTGACGGTGCAGTGGTTCGCATCGGCCGGTGAGTTCTTCACGATGGCCACCGAACCGGCCTACGAGACCGTTGTCGCGCCTGACGAGGCGAAGCTCCTGGACCGCGACCGGCTCGTGTGGCTCCTCACCGAACGCGAGCAGGTGATCCTCGGCTGAACGGCTGCCCGAGGCTCAGCCGAGGACGAGCTCGGCGACGTCGCGCAGCGTTGCCGGGTCGCCGAAGACCTGGAGGGTCGTGACCACCGACTCGCGCCAGCGTTCGAGGTCGTCGCGAATCTTCTCCTTCGGGCCGATGAGCGACGTGTCCTCCACCAGTGCGGTTGGCACCAGCCCGGCGGCTTCTTCCTTCTTGCCGTCGAGGTACAGCGCCTGGATGTCACGAGCCTCGGCTTCGTAGCCCATGCGGGCGAACACGTCCGCGTGGAAGTTCATCGACTTGGCGCCCATGCCACCGATGTAGAGCGCGAGCATCGGCTTCATCATCTCGGCGGCAGCCTCGACGTCATCGCTGATGATGACCGGCACCGTCGCGGCGACCTCGAAGTCCGCCAACGAGCGCCGCGCGCCCGGGCGAGCAAACCCTTCCGCGAGCGCGGAGCGGTAGAAGTCGTCCATCGTCGGCGAGTAGTAGATCGCCAGCCACCCGTCCGCGATCTCGGCGGTGAGCGCGACGTTCTTCGGGCCCTCCGACGCGAGGTAGATGGGAAGGTCCTCGCGCAACGGGTGCACGATCGACTTCACGGGCTTGCCCAGGCCCGCACCCCCGGGATACGGCAGCGTGTAGTGGTCCCCGTCGTGGGTGACCGGCTCTTCGCGGCGCAGGATCGCCCGGATGATCTCGACGTATTCGCGGGTGCGGGCGAGCGGCTTCGGGTACGGCTGGCCGTACCAGCCCTCCACCACCTGCGGTCCGGACGCTCCCAGCCCGAGGATGAACCGCCCAGCCGAGAGGTGGTCCATCGTGATCGCGGCCATCGCCGTCGCGGCCGGCGTGCGGGCCGACAGCTGGATGATGGACGTGCCGAGCTGGATGCGCGACGTCGCGGCACCCCACCACGCGAGTGGGGTGAGCGCGTCGGAGCCGTAGGCCTCGGCCGTCCACACCGAGTCGAAGCCGAGCCGCTCGGCCTCGGCGATGCACTCCGGCGCATTCAGGGGCGGGGCTGCACCCCAGTATCCGACCTGGAGTCCGAGCTTGAGATCGTGGCGTGCCATAGCCGCGCATCCTATGGGCCTCGGTCGGGGTGGGTCCTCAGTCGGCCCAGAAGGCGGCCGACGCCCGAACCTCGCCGCCGACGGTGAACCACACCCGAGTGGGATCACCAATGCCGAACACCAACCGGACATCGTCACCCGGGTCGACCCCTCCCCGGTACTCCATCTCGGCCCGCCGCACCGCCGGACGTCCAGTGACGGTGGCGGCTTCGGGTGCCGCGGCGGCGAGCGCGTCTTCCACCGGTGCCCAGTAGACCGCGTTGTTGACGTGGCCCAGCACGTCGAAGTCGGTGGCTCGCAGCGCCCAGGACCGCGACTCGCCCGCCTGGTCGGGCGACGGGTGCTCGAGGCGGGCCCGCACCCGGCGCCGCGACAACGGGCCGTACACCTCGTGGAACCGGTCGGGCACCGGCCGAGGTGCACCGGTCGTCCGATCGACCCGCACCCACACCGCGCGGATCTCGGCGACGACACCCCTATCGTGTGCCACCCGTGTGCGCCGTTCGGCCCAGCGGGGACCGGAGCCTCCGCACCAGGTGGTGAGCTCGACCACCGTGCCGAGGCGAACGTCGGCCGACAGCTCCATCACCGCTCGACGCGCCACCCAGAAGCCGGTCTCGTCGGTGATGCCACTGTCATCCGACTCGTCGGTGGCGATGTCCTGCGCGTAGCGAGCGAGCGCGTCGAGCCGAAGGGTGCCGTCAATGCGAACGTCGCCGAGGCGGACTCGTCGCCGAGTGGTGTACGTGCGTCCGAGCTCACCCGTGTCATCGCTCATGACGCGAGACCGGCGAGAGCGGCGATGAGCGCGTCGGTGTGGTCCGGGCGTGCCCTCGGCCCGATCCCGCGAATGCGGGGTGGGAGCTCGAGCTGCACGCCGCCCGATCGGGTGACGTTGACCGGATTCGCGGGGTGCAGACCACGCAGACTCGTAGGGATGGCGTCGATGTCATCCACGATCTCGTAGTCCGGCAACGCGACCCGGAGCCCGCCGGCAACCCGCCCCGCGAGGTCGCGGTCGGCGCCGCCGAGGAGCAGGTGCGTCCAGCGGCCCTCGCGGCCGTACCCGTGGACTGACACCACGGTGTCGACGCGTTCGAGAAACGAGCTGAGCGCGGCGGACGCGGCTGGGTCGGTGAGACGCGACGGGAGATGCCAGCGGAAGTCGGGCGGTTGCTCGACGGTGTACAGCGAGGCGCCCGCAGATTGGGCGGCCGCAGTGGCGATCTCGGCGGTGCCCCGCTCGAGCGATCCGCCGTGGATCGCCATGAAGCCGAACGTCGACCGAACCTCCACTCGTTCGGTGACCCCCGGCGTCGCGAGCAGCTCGGAGAACATCGGGCTATCCGAGCGCGGCCACGAGCCGGTCGACCTCGGTCGGATCGTCGGTGGTGGGCGCGAACACCAGCTCGTCGCACCCCAGGTCGGCCAGTGCCGAGATCGTCTCCCGCAACGCCCCCGGGTCGTGCAGCCGGGCGAGGCCCGCCATGGCCGCGGCCGCGTCCTCACCGAAGTTCGAGAGGTAGCCGGACACGTAGCCGAGCAGGCGGTCCCGAGCTCCTGACCCGAGCGCGAAGAAGCTGCTGGTGGTGAGCCGAGGCGACCGGTCGCGCCCCGCAGCCCGCCACGCCTCGGTGACCTGACCGAAGAACGAACCGACCTGGTCGGGGTCGGGCGCGAGGTCGAAGCCGGCGACGCCGTCAGCCCACCGAGCACTGCGCGCAAGCGACTTCGGACCCATCGCGGCGGTGAGCACGGGCGGCCCACCCTGCTGGAACGGGGTGGGGCCGACGGGTGGCACGCTCGGGAGGATCTCGTCGCCGGCCCAGACCTGCCGCATCACCGCAACCTGCTCGTCGAGCCGGGCGAAACGGCCCGCGAACGGCGCACCGACGATGCGGTAATCCTCCTCGCGGCCGCCGACACCGACCCCGAGGGTGAACCGCCCGTCCGAGAGGACGTCGATCGAGGCGGACTGCTTGGCGATCCGCACGGGGTCCGCCGCGGGCGCCACGACGACGGCCGCCATGATACGGACGCGTTCGGTCACCGCCGCCGCGAACGTCAGCAGCGTCATGAGGTCATGACCGGAGTACGCGATGCGGTCCCCGGCCGCGAGTGACGAGAACGGACCGTCGTCGATGCGTCGACACCACTCGAGCATCGTGCGCCGGTCGGCCCGGCTCCACCACGGAAGGGTGAGCCCGATGTCCATCGACGCGGCGGTCAGGCGTTCTTCGGAACTTCGCTGAACGGCTTGCCCTTGTTCGGGTCGGGCTCCTTCGGCAGGCCGAGGACGCGCTCACCCAGGATGTTCTTCTGCACCTGGTCGGTGCCGCCGTAGATCGACGGTCCGGGCGAGAACAGGATCCCCTCCTGGAACATCCCTCCGTTGCGGGCGTCCTCACCCATGAGCATGGTGTCCGGCCCGAGGATGTGTGAGCCGACCTCGCGGTTGAGGCGCAACATGTCGCTCATCATGAGCTTGCCGATGTTGGGACCACCGGCCGCGGCGCTGCCGGCCTTGGCCCGGAGCATCGTGTACTTGCCGAGCTCGCCGAGCGTGTACAGCCGGGCGATGCCCTGGCGCACCACGGGATCGTCCTGTTTGCCCACCTCCTTGGCGAGGCGCATGAGACCGCGGGCCATGTTGCCCCCGCCGCCGCCCGTCCCGCCCGTGCGGACCTGGCCGACCGAGCTCCCCACTCTCTGGTCGAGCTGACCGGCGAGTGGACCCGGAAACGCCGCCCCCGCCGCGCCGCTTCCACCGCTACCCAGTCCGGCGCGCTCGGCCGCGAGCGTCGTGTTGGTCACCGCCCAACCGTTGTTGAGCCCACCGATCATGTCCGCGTCCTTGACGCGCGCGTCGTCCATGAATACCTCGTTGAACATGGCGCGGCCGGTCATCTCACGCAACGGGCGGGTCTCGACGCCGTCCTGGCCCATCTCGAACGCGAAGTAGCTGATACCCGCGTGCTTGGGTGCATCCGGATCTGTCCGGCAGATGAGCATCCCGAGGTTGCAGAGCTGGGCGGTCGACGTCCACACCTTCTGGCCGTTGATGATCCACTCGTCGCCATCGCGCACGGCCTTGGTCTGCAGACCGGCCAGGTCCGAACCGGCGCCCGGCTCGCTGAAAAGCTGGCACCAGCTGTCCTGGCCGTTGAGGATGCGCGGGAGCCAGCGGTCCTTCTGCTCCCGGGTGCCGTGGGCCACGATCGTGGGACCGGCGAGCAGATATCCGAGGCCGGCGGGCGGGCCGATCGCGCCGAACTCGGCAATCGTGCGGGACACGACGTTGGCGAGGCCTCGCGAGTAGCCCTTGCCGTAGTCGTCTTCGGGCCAAGTCGGTGCCGCGTAGCCCGAGTCGGCAAGCCGCGCCCACCACTCGGCGACCGTGATATCGGGGTCCCAGCTCTCGGTGAGCCAGGCGCGCACTTCATCGCGCACGGTCTCCTCGGTGGCCTCGGTCATGATGACTCCTCGTCGACGAGCTCCAGCACACGCTCCGGCGGTCGGCCGATCACTGCCCGGTCACCCACCACGACGACGGGACGCTCCATCAGTTCGGGGTGATCAGACAGCACCGCGACCACCGAATCTCGCGTCACGTAGTCGGACGCGGTGAGGCCCAGCTCCTTGAAACGCGCGTCCTTGCGGACGAGAGCAGCAGGGGGTGATCTCAGGCCGTCGACGATCCGCTCGAGATCCGCACGATCGGGCGCGGTGTCGAGGTACTTGACGACGTCGACGTCGACCCCGCGGGTCTCGAGCAATTCGTACGCGCTCCGTGACTTGGAGCAGCGCGGGTTGTGGTACAGCACGGGTTTCGGCATCGGCGCTCAGGTTACCGTGACGGCGTCGGACGTCTCGACGCCAAAGTGGCGCCGCTCACAGGCGTCGCCATCGGCCTCGACGCTCAACCCAACGTGAGCTGTGGGTGAGCCACCGCATCGGCGAGGCGCGTCGCGTACTCGGACCGGGCGATGTCGATGGCGCCGAGCGACACGAGGTGCGGCGTCGTCCACTGGGTGTCGAACAGGGTCCCGCCCCCGCGACGCAGGCGCTCCACCAGACCGACCAGCGCCACCTTCGAGGCGTCGGTGACGCGGTGAAACATCGATTCACCTGCGAACAGACCGCCGATCGCCACTCCGTAGACGCCACCGACAAGGTCGTCGGTGTCGGACCACACCTCCACGCTGTGTGCCCAGCCGGCCCGGTGCAGCTCGCCGTAGGCCGCGACGAAGGCCTCGTCGATCCAGGCGTCGGGGCGACGCGGATCGGCGCAGCCGCGCATCACTTCGGTGAAGGCAACGTCGACCGTCACGCGGAACCGACGGCAAGACCGTCGCAACGAGCGGCTGACGTGGAGACTCTCCAGCGGGAGCACTCCTCGCGGATCGGGTGACCACCACGCGAGCGGTCCGCCCGCGTGGAGACGCATGGGGAACAGGCCGCGACGGTACGCGGCGAGCAACGTTGCCGGCTCGAGATCCGCGCCCAGCGCGACGACCCCGTTGGCGTCGGCCGCATGCAGGGGCGGGAAGTCCCAGTGCGTCGGTGTCGCCTCCGGCCCTCCGGTCGGTGTCACTGAAGGCTCACGATGACCCTCGACCGCCCGAACCGGAGGGATTCAGGCGAGGAGACTACGCGCGATCTGCGTCGTCTGGATCTCGTCGGTACCCGCGTAGATCTGCAGCACCTTCGCGTCGCGGCAGAGCTGCTCGACCTCGTACTCGGCCATGTAGCCGTTACCGCCGAAGAGCTGCACCGCCTCGAGGGCAACATCCATCGCGGCTTGCGCGCCGTAGAGCTTGCAGGCCGAGGCCTCCGAGAGGCTCATGGCCCGGCCCGCCGCGCTCATCTCGATCTGGCGGAACACGAGGTTCTGGAGGTTGACCCGGGCGACCTCCATCTTGGCCAGCTTGAGCTGGATGAGCTGGTAGTCGCCGATCGGGTGACCGAACTGCACTCGCTCCTTGGCGTAGTCCACGCAGAGCTCGAGGCAGCGCTCGACGATACCGAGCGCCATGGCGGCCACGCCGGTCCGTTCGATCGTGAACGTGGCCTTGGCGCCCTCGCGGCCCCCACCCGCCGGGTTCTCCGTCTCGCCGAGGAGCCGGTCGCGGCCGACCCGCACATCGGTGAGGAAGAGCTGGCCCGTCGGCGACGAGTGCATGCCCATCTTGCGCAGCGGCTTGGACTGCTCGAAGCCGGGCGTGCCCCGGTCGAGCACGAAGCTCAAGACCTTGCGCTCCGCCGGCGGGTTGTGTTCGTCGAACTTGCAGATGAACACCGTGGTGTCGGCAAAAGGGCCGTTGGTGATGAAGGTCTTCGAGCCGTTCAGGATGAACTCGTCGCCGTCACGACGGGCCGTCGACTGCATGCCGCCGAACGCATCCGAGCCGGAGTTCGGTTCGGTGATCGCCCACGCGCCGATCTTCTCCATCGTGAGCAGGTCAAGCGCCCACCGCTCCTTCTGGGCGATCGTCCCCTTGCTCATGATCGCCGCCGCGGTGAGCCCCATGCTGACGCCCATCGCGGTGACCATGCCCGGCGAGCAGCGACACAGCTCGATGATCGGCAGCATCGTCACCGCCGCGTCACGGCCACCACCACCGGAGTCGCCACCACTTCCCGACTCGCCACTCCTTACTGACTTACCGGACGCGTCGGCACGCTCGGCATCGATACGGCGCTTGAACGAGTCGCGCGCCATGGCGTCCATCCCGAACGTCTGCATGAGCTTGCGAAGGAGGTCGTACGGAGGAAGGTCGCCGAACTCGAGCTCCTCTCGGTGTGGGCGAATCTCACGGTCGACGAAGTCCCGCACCGCGTCGCGCACCATCTGTTGCTCGTCACTCCACTCGAACACCGCTCAACACCCTCCGCCCCACGGGCCGGTTCCTTGCCATTGATAGAGGGACCAGGCCATGTCGTCCTGGTCGTGCACCGATGCGAGGTTGGCCAAGACACCCACGAGCTCAGACCGACCGGCGTGCTGGGCCGTGGTGTTCCATGTGCTCTGCAAGAACTGGTACGCCCCGCGCCAGGGACCGGCCGGGTTCACGACGCCGTAGTTCCCACCACTCTCCCGGGCCCGGACGCAACTGATGAACGGATCGTCGTGGTTCGGGTGTGCACCCGGCGACGGCGGGGGTGGAGCAGCCGTCGGCGGCGGAGAGCTCCGAGGAGCCACCGTGGCCGGCGACGACGAGCCACCCGACGTACTGGTGGACGAGCGGTCGGCCGACTGGGCGGCCGCGTCGGCAGCGGCCTGCGCCGCCAGCCGCGCTGACACCTCGTCCCGATCGGCGAGCGCGGCCCGGAGATTGGCGTCAACGCGGCGCTGCGCGCCCTTGAGATCGTCGAGCGCCGCGGTGCGGTCCCGGCGGGTCTGCGAGAGCTCCTCGCGCCGACGATCGAGATCCGCGGTCAGTTCCTTGAGCTCGTCGACGGCTTTGTCGTCGCGGGCGTTCGCGGTCGCGAGGAGCTTGGCTCCACGCGCCACGTCGGCGATGTCTCGGCCGTCGAGGAAGATCTCGACGCCACCGTTGCCGTTCTTGTAGGCCTCCACCGCTCGGCGCTTGACCACCTCGTGGAGCTGCTTGGAGTCATTGACAATGTCGGTGATCCGATCCTCGATCGCCGTGATCTCGCTCCCCAAGACCTCGTAGCGGCCGAGCTCGGCGAAGTACTCGGACGCGACGCGGTCGCTCTCGCGCTGGGCGGCATCCACGCGCGCATCGACGCTCGCCGCGTCCGGAGCGGGGGCAGCCGGCGCGGCATCATTCGGCAACGCCACCGCGGTGACAGCCAACAGCAACGAGAAAAGTCCCGCTACGCCGGCTCGCCACGAGGTCGCGCACCGCCGAGGAGACGTGCGGTGGAAGGCGATCGAGCCACGCTACTCGCGCCCACTCTGGCAGTCGCCTCGGGCACATCGACCGAAATGCCCGAGTTGTTCGGACCGCTCGGGCGCCGTACCGTTCTTCCGCCGCCGGTGCACGTTCCGACGGCCATCGAGCCGTTGCCAGTTCACCGATTCGCCGATCTCAGGAAGCCGAGGTCCGCTGATGCTGCGCCGATCCACTGTCCGACTGATGGCGCCGCTCGCGGTGGTCGCGATTGCGGTCGCGGGCTGCGGCGGGTCGTCCGGACCCGATTCCCGCACGGTGCGGGACTGCGAGCTGACCACTGACGCGGACTGCGTCGGCGCCGACCTCGAGGGTGTCGATCTCAGAGGCGAGCGACTCCCGAACGCGGATCTGCGCCGGGCCAACCTCCAGGGTGCCGATCTGCGCAACGCCAACCTCCGGCGTGCCGACCTGCGCAACGCCGACCTCACCGGCGCGCGGCTCGGCCGGGCGAACCTCGCCCAGGCGCGGCTGGAGGGCGCGTCGCTCGTCCTCGCGCGGGCGCAGCGGGCGAACCTCTCCCACCCGCGGGCGCGAGGTCTCGACCTTTCGGGCGCCGACCTCACCGGCGCAAAGATGGGCCGGAGCGTGCTCGGCCAGGCGACCCTGTGCGGCACGACCCGCCCGAACGGCAAGATCGACAACACCGACTGTGACGGCGATGGTCCGACCGATGGGTCGACGACGACCACGACGCTCGCGCTCGCCCCGTTCACGGTCGCCAGCTTCGTCGGGCCATCAGGCTACGGGTGCGACACCGGGGTCGGGTTGGCAACGTTCCGTTGGTCGGTGCCGGACGCGGGATCGGTGACCTTCTCCGTCGACGGACGGGACCCGTCGAGCTCCGGCGGCGGCCTCCCGGCAATCGTCGACAACCCCGACGGCGAATCCTTCGGCGATGTCGCCGACGGGACCGTGACGTTCGCGTTCGAATGCAACGACCAACCCCACGTCATCGACGTCACCTGGGTGCAGGGATCGTCCCCGGGGGTGCCCATCCCGGGTGGCCCGGCCGTCACCCGGAGCTCAACGCTGCTCCGCACGAGCTGACGTCCCGGCGTCGCCGGGAGCTGACCCGAGCCACCGGCGCCTCTCATCTGACGAGTCGTCAGGTCGCGGGCTAGCTTCGCTTCATGCCCATGCCCACCGATGTCGGGGTCATCGACCTCATGATGGGGATCCCGAGTGGAGACCCGAGCCACTGGTACGAGTTCCTGCGCGCCCAGCTCCTGGATCGAGAGTCGCGCGAGGACTTCGAGTTCCCGGCCGAATACATGTTCAAGGACGTCCCGAAGTTCGAGGAGCAGTGGGACGATCCCGTCAGCTTTCTCCTGGAACAGATGGACTCCCACGGCATCGCCATGGCGATGCTCGGGACCTCGTTCAGCAACGACCGGAGCCGCCAGGCGATCAAGCAGCATCCCGACCGCTTCTTCGGGAGCCATGAGGTAGACCCGAACCGTGGCATGGAAGCGGTGCGCGAGCTCGAAGCGGCCGTCACCGAGCTCGGAGTGAAGGCTGCGACCGCGTTCCCCGCAGGCATGAATCCGCAGGTGCCGATCAACGACAAGAAATTCTATCCGATCTACGCGAAATGCGTGGAGCTCGACATCCCGATCTGTGTGTGCGCGGGCGTGCCCGGGCCGCGGGTTCCGTTCGCGGCCCAAGACGTCGCGCTCATCGACGAGGTCTGCTGGTTCTTCCCCGAGCTGCGCTTCGTCACCCGCCATGGCTGCGAACCATGGGCCGACCTCG
>DASRPD010000119.1:0-8878 GCA_035646535.1 Acidimicrobiia bacterium | reverse complement strand
GAGGAGCAGCCACGCCAGGAGCGCGAATCCGGCGACCGCCGAGACGGCACCGAAGTCCTGGCCCCACGTGGGCGAGGTCATGACAACGAGGACGACCGCGAGCATGGTGATCGCGACGACCCTCCCGACGGGGCGGGCGATCCGCCACGTCACCAGCCCGGCCAGCAGGATCGTCGCCGCGCTGAGCTGCGCGAATGTGAGGTTGCCTTCTCCGGCGACCCGGATCCCGACCGTCGGCGAGTAGCCGAGGACGGTGTTGAGCTCGAGTCGCTCCCCGGTGACGAGATCGCCGGCGTGTACCAGGACGGTGATACCGAGCGCGACGAGGAGCGCGTCGGCGAGACTCCGCCGACCGGCGACGGCACAGACCACGCCGAAGCCGAGCGCGAACGCGATCAGGAACACCCAATAGGCGTTCCGGCCCCCGTGGTGCGCGAAGTGGAATGGACCCGCCGCGTAGGTCGCGAGGAGGAATCCGAGAAGGCTGAGCGCGCCGAACCGCGCCGCGGCGCGCGCGGCGCGCGCGCGCGCGAGCGCGAGTCCCGTACCGAGGGCGAGCACGGCCGTGAGGCCGATGAGCACCGCGGTGACTGCTCCCTGCTGGTTGTCCCGGAACACACCGTCGCGGCCGGTGCGAGCGAGCCACGAGACTCGACCGTCGACCGCGCCTGCCGGTGGCTCGACTGTGACCTCTCGGCCCTCCATCTCGTCGGGTGGGTCGAGGCTCAACAGATCGAGGACCGTCGGGGCGATGTCGACGAGGTTGACGAACCCGGTGCGGCGGGTCGTGGCGGAACGAAGCAACCCGCGCTCGACCCCGGGGGCGCGCACCGCGGTAATGGCGAGCTCGCCCGACGCGGGCGCCGACATCGGTGACATCACGACGACGGCATCGCGGTTGGGATCGACCCG
Organism: Acidimicrobiia bacterium; assembly: GCA_035646535.1. Lineage (GTDB taxonomy): Bacteria > Actinomycetota > Acidimicrobiia > IMCC26256 > JANYLB01 > DASRPD01. The sequence goes on along the minus strand of DASRPD010000119.1, from coordinate 7,966 downwards.
GGAGAGCAATCGGCCCGCGATGGTGTCGAAGTGACGCAGTGCCTGCAACCGGTTGATGCGAGCCTGGCCGGCACTCGTGAACGGCTCCGCCCTCAGCGCGCGGAGCTGGTCCGACGCCTCGACGAGCACGACGGTGTTCGCCGACCACACGTTCGCGAACGCGTCGTCGACCCGCTCGGCGTCGAGACGGACGCCGGACGGGAACCTCGGCGCGGTCTGCAGCAGGCTCTCGTCCACCTGCCCGGCGGGAACGGTTCCGCCGCTGCCCATCAGGCCCGCCACCGCCGGCCGTCGGACGCCTGCGTCGAGATCGGCGGCGCCGGCCTCCACACCGTCTGCGTTTCCGATGACGGCCCTGTCGATGCCGGCCTCGGCCAGCGTGTCGGCGAGGGCTCCGACCGTCGCCTCATAGAGGCTGCCGGCGTTGTCGGCGAGAATCTGTTCGATGCTGAGCTGGACGAGACCGCTGGAGATGACCTCGCCGGTGCGACGGGAAAAGACCTCGCCCGCAGTACCGCCGGGTACCTCCTCGTCCACGTCATAGGCGTTGCCCACCAGCCGGTCGGAAGCCACCGCGCGGTTGCCGGCGCCGAGAGCGACGTAGCCGTTGCCGACCGAGAAGCGTCGTCCTCCGACGCGGGTGATGAGATCGGCGAGCGCGCTCTCTGCGAACAGCGCGTCGAGATTCGGGGTGTCCGTCTGCTGCACGTCCGCCCAGGTGACAGCGGGGAGTGAGAGCACGAGCACCCGGCCGATGGGCTCCGAGGAGGAGTGGGCCGCGGCCGGCTCGGCGCCGGCCAGGACGGCAAGTGCCACCACGACGGCCGCGATCAGGCGACGGGTCACAGGTCTTCGGCCAGATCAGGATCCATGAGGCCCGTCATGTCGTCGACTGTCGGCTCAGACTCTTTCGGGGGTGGGAACGGCTCGGGTGCGGCCGGTCGAACCCGGCCGAGCGCACGCAATGCCACAAGATAGGCGGCACCGCCACCGAAGCCGATGAGCGCGACGACGACCAGGTCGGCGAGGCGGCTCGACGGTGCCAGCGCGCGGGCCGCGAGCCATGCGCAGGTTCCCAACCCGAGCGAGGCCACGAGTGGCCGCCGGGCCGTCACCGGGATGATCGCGTGATGCAGCCGGCGGCGCAGCAGCACCGCGAGCACGGCCGCGCCGAGGAGGTAGGCGACGCTGTTGCCGATGCCGAGTGCGGCCACCGCGGCCGAGCCGTGGAAGGTGAGCCCGCCGACCACCATGACCGCGGCGCCGACACACGCGGTGACGAGCGCGACCACCGCGGGCGTCCGGCTGTCACCCCGGGCGTAGAACGCGCGGGCGAGGAGCAGGAAGGCGCTGTACGGAAGGAGGCCGACGGCGAGCGACGCGAGCGCGGCTGCGAGGAGATCCGGGTTGGAGCGGCCACCGACGGTGATGAGCGAGATCGCCGGTTCGGCCAGCGCGATCATCGCGGCTGAGACCGGCAAGGTGAGCAACGCCAGGCTCTCGAGCGCCCATCGGGTCCGAAGCGCGAACGCCCGATCATCACCGGCCGAAGCGTCGAGCGCGAGTGCAGGAAGGATGGTCGCCGCCACCGGCTGAGCCAGGATCGCGAACGGCGCCATGAACGTGACGAAGGCGAACTGGTACGCGACGACACCACCCGCGACCTGGTTCCCCATCACGATCGACGCCGCGAGCAGCACACCGATCCCCATGTGTTGCAGGACCGCCCAACCCGACAGTCCGAGGAGCTTGCGCAGCACCGCGTCGGGCCGTCCGAGTCGCGGCCAGAAGCGGAACCCTTTCACCCAGAGCGCGACGACGGGAACACCGCAGAAGCCGACGACGCCGAGCGTCGCGCCGATTGCCAGCAACAACTTGTCGCCGAGGGTGAGATCCAAGCCGGTGCCGGGGTGCACGACGTGGAAGATCGCCAGCACGACGACGAGCACCACGGTGTTGGCGATCGGTGCGAGCGCGGTGATGGTGAAACGGCGCTGCGCGTAGAGCACCGCCGTCGCGATCGTGCCGAAGGCGTACAGCACGACCTGCGGGATGAAGAAGTAGAGGAGGAAGGTCGACAGCTCGTGCTGCCGATCGGCGATCGGACCCTTCGGCGCACCGATCGTGAGCACGTCCGCGATCCAGGGCACGAGCGCGAGGCCGACGAGGGCGACGACGCCGAGTCCCACGACCGCGAGGCCCAACAGCCCCGACGCAAGCTCTTCGGTATCGCGTCTGCGATTGGCGTGGAGCAGCTCGACGAACGTGGGGACGAGCACAGCCGAGAGCGCTCCGGCAGCCAGGAGCTCGAACAGGACGTTCGAGACCGAGCTCGTCGCCTGGTAGCTGTTGCCGAGGTAGCTGGTGCCGAGCACCGTGGTGATCATCCACACCCGGACGAAGCCGACGCCGCGCGACGCGAGCGTCGCCGCGCCCATCTTGGCGGCCGCGCCGGTCGGTCGCTCCTGGGTGGGAAGGTCCGTGGCCGGCCGGGGCAGGTACGCGCGCCAGGATCGCCGACTCATCGAACGGCTCCGCCAACCCGTCGGCCGGCGCGCCACGCACACGTCATCATTGGGGAGCCCGAACCACAGCTCATCCTCGCACGGCGGATCGACACTGGCGGGACACCGCGGCGAGCGCCGAACGCTTGTGCCAGAGTGCTGCGCCATGGCCCGAAACGCCGACGAGCACGATCTGGGGGCGCTGGGTCCGCGCCTCGACCCGCCGCCCGACGAAGCCGTTCTGACGACGCTCGAACCACGCGACGACTGGGACGCCATTCGAGTCGTCGGCGCCGACTTCAGCGGCGCGACCGCGAGCCACCTCGACATCTCGGGTCGCGAGCTGGTGCGGCTGCGACTGACCGGCGCCGACCTCGAGCACCTGCGCGGCATCGACACCCGGCTGCGCGAGTGCGATCTGGCCGGCACGGCGCTCCAGCACGCGTCGATGCAGCGCATGGAGCTCCACGGGTGCCGGATGTCCGGACTCGTGCTGTCGAACGCGCGGCTCCGTCACACGCGATTCGTCGGATGCAAGCTCGACGACGCGAACCTCCGCTTCGTCGACGCGGAGGATGTCGTGTTCGGGGACTGCTCACTCCCCGGGCCGACTTCACCGGTGCGACGCTCCCACGAGTGTCGGTGCTCGAGAGCGACATGCAGGAAGCGGAGCTCACCAACGCTAACCTGGACACCGTGAGGCTCATCGGTTCACGAATCGACCGCGCACGCGGCCTCGGGAGGACGCGCCGCCTCGTGATCGGCGGAGAGCAGGTGCTCCCCCTTGCGCTCAGCTTGTTCGCCGAGCGCGGCATCGAGATCGAAGCCGCCGAGCGCTGAGCATGACAGCCAAGAGCGGGCAGTGCGCGATGCTGCTGGTCCGCCGAGAAGGAGGCCGCGTTGCGTATGAAGCGGAGACACCGAGCGACGGCCCGGCGGCGACCGGTTCGACTGCTCGCCGCGTCACTCCTTGTCGGCGGCTTGATCACCGCGGGCTGCGGGTCGAGCGACGGTGAGAACAGTGCGGCGAGCTCCTCTTCCTCGTCGACCCGGGCCTCGACCACATCCACCACCGAACCGTGCGCGTTCTCGGGCGGGACCGAGGCGCAGATCAGCCCACCGGGCGCGACCACTCGCCTGCTGACCGGCGTCGACATCGACGCACCCGGCTGCGTCGAGACGGTGGCGTTCACGTTCCAACCGGCAACCCTGGAGACGCCGCCCGGCTTCGACATCGCGTACGCGAGCACACCGTTTCAGGACTCGGGATCGGGCCGAGAGGTGACGGTGAGCGGCGACGCGTTCCTGGTCGTGCGGATCCGCCCGGCCGCGCTCGCCGATCTCGACCAACCCGGCGCGCCGGCCACCTACACCGGTCCTCGGGTCATCACGCCGAGCGACACGACCGCGGTGACCGAGGTCGCGTTCTTCGACGGCTTCGAAGGTCAACTCGCTTGGGTCATCGGGCTGGATCAGGAGCGGCCGTTTCTGGTCGACGCCGCCACCGACGTGCTCACGATCACCGTCGGACCAGCCTGAGCTCGCCCGGGTCGCCCGGGTCGCCCGGGCCGCCAGAGAGGTCAGATGAACGAGTCGGCCTCGTCAAGGCCGATGTCGTCGTCCCTGCCGGTGATGATCGGCTGGCAATTCCCCCAGCCCTCCCCTCCACCGACCGGGTCGACGACGTGGACGACCGTGTCGCGAATCTGATGCAGACGCCGCGCCGCGTCGGGGGTCGAGCAGTCGGCGATTCGTTCACCGTCGACGTGCAGCGCCCCGCGCCACTCGCCGTGGTGGTGCCCGTCGAACCCGAAGTAGAGGCCCGCGCCCAGTTGGAACCCCGTGTCGGAGACGACCTCGATCTCGAGCGGTCGCGTCGTGCCGTCGGCGGTCGTCGCGTGCACGACACCGCCCCGGAGGCGACGGTTCACGGGGTCGAACCCCAGCTCGGGCTGGAGATCGGTCCACTCGTCCATCCGCCCGTCGGGATATTCGACGCCGCCCATCACCTTCTTGGTCATGTACCCCGGCGCGTGCACGATCTGGTAGTGCATCATCAGCGCGTAGCGGGACCCGTCCGGTCGTTCCATGGCGATCGGCGACCAGATCATCCGAAACGACACCCCCGGGGTCGCGAGCATGTCGAACGGCTCGGTGTCGGTGGGCGGAAGACCCACGTCGTAGCGGACGCCCCACGAGTGGTCGCGCGTCGATACCCAGCCCTCGGGGGTGATCTCGGTCCGGTCGCCGTCGATCTCGACCCAGCCCGACGCGAGCCCGATCTGGTGGTACCGGACGAGGTCTGACGACACGCGAAACCCGGCGCGGGTACGGGTGCGATCCTCGAGGAACGGAGGGACCACCGACTCGAACACCCAGTCGAATGCGATCGGCTGGGTGTCGTTGGCATCGAGCGCGAACCGAACGGAGCGCATCGGCTCGAGCACCTCGTAGCGGATCGGCCCGATCACCGTGAGGTCGGGCTGGGGTGCGAGCCGACGGCTGGCCCGCACCGTCACCTGCTCAACACCCCGCGAGATCCCCGCGTAGGCGTCGATGACGTTGCGGTTGGCGTACTTGCCGAGCCCGAAACCGAGCTGGAGGCTGCCATCTCGCGCCGCGGCCATCGCGCACACCTTCTCGGTCCACGACGGATCGCTCGCGACGACACTGGCGAAGGTGTCGGGGATCTGGTGGCAGAAGCCCTCGTCGGCGGGAAGCAGCTGGCCGATCGTCATGACGTGATGATCCCCTCGAGGACCGAACGGTGCATCACCAGCTCGTCGGGATCCGCCGGGAGCTCGGCCTCACCGAAGTGCACGGACCGCAGCGTCACCCGCGCCATGACGATGCCATGACGTAGAGCGGCGTAGGCCTCGTAGAAATCGAGGTCGCGCGGCTCGGTACCCGAGCGCTGCTCGTAGGTGGTGACGGCGTCGGACCGCCGCATGAAGTCGGGCATGCCGTCGAGATCGCTCATCTGCGCGGCGTACTCGAAGAACGTGTGCATGAAGATCATCCAGCCGAGGTCCACCTCGCGTGGGCCGAGCGCGGCCATCTCCCAGTCGAGCACCGCGACGGGTTCGAAATCCCGGTACAAGACGTTGCCGATGCGCGAGTCGCCCCAGCTCACGACGGTGTCGCCTTCGTGAGCCGGCCAGTGCTGTTCGATCCACGCGAACGTGCGCTCGAGGATCGGGATGCGGAGATCACCGCGCACCCACTCGTAGTAGTTGGCCAGATCGTTGACGTGACGACGCAGCGGGGTGTCGCCGGGTACGTCGAGCTCGAGGAACGCAAGCTCATCGCTCGACGCGCGCATCTGGTGGAGGTCGGCGACGATGCCGATCGATGCCCGCTGCAACCGCTCCTGGTTGGCCGGCGTGGCCTCTGAGAGCCAACTGCCGAAGTTGTACGGCATGAGGTCGGGCGGCGCGATCCCGTCGATCCGTTCCATCACGATGAACGGAGAGCCGAGCGCCGACGGATCGGCCTCGTACCACCGCACCGACGGCACCGGGATCTCGGTGCGCTCGTCGACCAGCCGAATGATCCGGGCCTGGCGCTCCAGGTCGTAGGTCGGAAAGACCGGCACCGCGTCGTCGGCGGGTGGGAGCCGGGCTACGAGCGAGTCGGTACGCCGCTCGCCGCCGTCCTGCCACATCACGTCGAACAGGATCGTCTCGCTCGACATCCCCCCGCTCGTCGGCGTCGTGAGCCCACCCAGCTCCGGCTCGGCGCCGGCCGGAAGGACCGAAGCCAGCCAGGTACGCAATGGCGCGCGTACATCATCGAGATCGCGAGTCGAGGTCTGCGGCTTCTCGCCGGCCTCGGCCGGACCTGGCGGCTGGTTCGGTTCGGTAGCGGACATCGGACCTCCTTGAGGACCCTTGACCTACCGCGTCGGCGGACACGCGCGCCAGGTGAGCCGTCGGTCCGAGCGGGCCCCGGTCCACGTCACTACCCCCGCCGTGGCCGATCGGTAACCACTGCCGTGGGCCGAGAGTCGGACCCTCATCGGCCCAACTCCCATCACCGCCTGTCGCAGCGACGCGGCGCGCGCCGCGATCGAGCGCATCGACGACCGACCGGTCGTCGTGGCCCGGCTCGTCGGTGGGCGCCACCACGGCGCGATCGATGTCGCCGCGGGCGAGGTCGTGGAGCGGGCCGTGCGGCTGGCGACCGAGCTCGGGGTGCCGCTGTTCGCGCTGATCGACTCGAGCGGCGCCGATGTGACCGACGGTGTGGCGGCCCTGCATGCGTGGGGTCGATGTGCGCGGGCTCTGGCCGACGCGTCGGGTGTCGTCCCGGTCGTGGTCGGCGTCACCGGCGCGGCCGTGTCCGGTCCGGCACTCATGCTCGGACTGGCCGACCATGTCCTGCTCACACCGGACGCGTTCGCGTACCTGAGCGGGCCCGACCAGGTGGCGGCCTTCACCGGCGAGGCCGTGGACCACCGTGGTCTCGGAGGCGCTGCGATCCACGATCGGTCCACAGGCCTCGCCGCCCAAGTCGTTCCATCGGAGGAGATCGCGCTCGCCGCGCACGCCATCCTCTCCTACCTTCCGTCACACCACCTCGACGACCCGCCGTACGAGCTGCCCGACGACCCGCTCGATCGGCCCGCCGACGTCGCCGCGGCGACGGTGCCCACTGCCGCCAACCTCGCCTATGACGTGCGCACCGTGATCGACGACATCACCGACCGGGACTCCTTCCTCGAGCTCTACGCCGGCCACGCCCCCAACCTGGTCGTCGGCTACGGCCGCCTTGGCGGACATGCCGTCGGCGTCGTCGCCAACCAGCCCGCGCACCGCGCCGGAACGTTGGATCTCGACGCGTCGCGCAAGGGTGCTCGGTTCGTCCAGATGTGCGACGCGTTCAACGTGCCGCTCGTGACCTTCGTCGACACGCCGGGCTACGAGCCTGGGCGGGACCTCGAGTGGCGAGGCATCATCCGCTACGGCGCGCAGCTCGTCCACGCCTACTGCTCGGCGACAGTCCCCCGACTCGGCGTGGTGCTCCGCAAGGCGTACGGCGGCGCGTACATCGTGATGGACTCACGCGGGATCGGCAACGACTTCTGCGTCGCCTGGCCCGGCGCCGAGATCGCGGTGATGGGCGCGCCCGGCGCGGTGCAGATTCTCCACGGACGCGAGCTCCGCTCGATCGACGAGCTCGGCGCGCGCGCGTCACGCGCGGGCGAGCTCCAAGCCGAGTACGAGGCCGCGTACCTGAGCCCTCGAGCCGCCGCCGAACGAGGCTACGTGGACGCCGTGGTGCGACCGGCCGAGACGCGAGCCGCGCTGGGCCACGCGCTGGCGACGCTGGTCACGAAACGAGAGCCTTCGACCGCCCGTCGGCACTCGAACCCGCCCCTCTGATGCGCAGATTCAAGTCCAAACCGCGACCGGAGCGCGCCACGACATCTTCGCTCGCCCCGGCGAGCACCCAGGGTGCTC
>DASRPD010000118.1:0-31067 GCA_035646535.1 Acidimicrobiia bacterium | reverse complement strand
AGGCGGCCGGCGGCGACGAACGCGGCCGCGACGACCATCGCGGTGCTCACGACGGCGAGCAGGCTGGTGCGCCACTCGTGGCGGAACTCGGCGATGACGCGCTGTTCGAGCGTCTGCATCTCGGCGCGCAAGAGCGCCATCTGGTGGTCGAGTTGGTGATCGAGGTGGTCCTTGGTGACGATGTCGTCCCAAGAGGTCGTCGGCAGCACGAACATCAGCCTACCGGCGCGTTCAGGTCCGAACCGCTGGGTCAGGAGTTGGTAGATCTCGGTGCGGTCGCGTTCGTCACCCAGCACGGGTCCTCCGGTCGGTTGGTCGTGGTGATCGGGGGAAGCGGCGTCGAGTCGAACACGCGTTCGAGATCCTATAGCGTGGGTGGGTCACCCGGGGAGCGCCGCTGCTTCTCCGGGTTCGCGCGCGTCCTCATGACCGACACGACACCCCCGCTTTCCGACCTGCCCCGTCTGCTGGCCACCGAGCCGGTGCTTGCCGCGGCCGCGACCGGGTCCAGCGCGGTGCTCGCGGTTCCCGACGCGGCGCGAGCGATGTTCTGCGCCGCGCTCGTCACCGTCACCGGGCGTCGGCCCGTCCTCGTGGCCGTTCCGACCGTGGCCGAAGCCGAACGGATCGCCCACGATCTCGGTGCGTTTCTCCCCGCGGATGCCGTCGAGCTGTTCCCCGCGTGGGAGACCCTGCCGTTCGAGCGGGTCTCGCCGGGAATCGAGACCATGGGTCGACGCCTGCGGGTCATGTGGCGGCTGCGCAGCGGCGGCGCCGATCTGCCCTCGGTCGTGGTGGCATCGGTGCGGGCCCTCGTCCAACGCCTCGGTCCGCACGTCGAAGACGTGGCCCCCGTCCAGGTCGCACCCGGTGACCACCTCGACCAGGACGACCTCGTGGCCCGCCTCGTCGCCGCGGGGTACCGGCGCGAGTACCAGGTGGAGGCGCGCGGCGAGGTGGCCGTGCGCGGCTCGATCGTCGACGTCTACCCGTCGACTGCGGACCACCCGGTCCGCATCGACCTGTGGGGCGACGAGGTCGACCGGCTCTCGGCGTTCGCAGTGGCGGACCAGCGATCGACCCATGACCTCGACCGCGTCATGGTCTTCCCGGCGCGCGAGCTGTTGCCCACTCCCGAGGTCATCGCGCGCGCCGGTGCGCTCGTCGACACGGCCCCCTGGGGACGGGAGAGCTGGGAACGCTTCGGTGAAGCCATGACGTTCGACGGGATGGAGTCGTGGCTGCCATGGCTCACCCACGCCGAGCACCTGTTGCCCGACCTGTTGGGTTCCGACGCGCTCACCCTGCTGGTCGAACCCCGGCGCATGCGCGACCGTGCTCAGGAGCTCCATGACGACGAGACCGCGCTCGCTCAGGCTCTCGCGCCCACCTGGGGCGTGCCCGCGGCGGAGGTCCTGCCGAGGCTCACGCTGGGTTTCGACCGGCTCCTCGCCCACACCAAGGCCCGCGCGACCTCCCTCGTCAACGCCCCCGAGAACCCCGAGACGCCCCACCTCCCGGCGAGCGCGTTCGACCCGGTCGTCGGTGATGTCGAAGGCCTCGCGCAACGCCTGCGGGCGCTGCGCGACGGCGGCAACCGCGTCGTGCTCACCGCTTCCGGTCCGGGTGCGGCCGACCGGTTGCGTGACGTGCTCGCCGATGCCGGTATCGACTCGGGTATCGAGATCGTCGTTGCATCCCTGGAACGTGGTGTCATCTGCACGAGCGCGAAGCTGGCGGTGGTCGCGGAGGCCGATCTCACGGGCCGGCGGCGGGTACACCGCCGCGCCCGGGGCGCGCAGCGAGGCTCCGACTTCTACGGCGATTTGAAGGCCGACGACTTCGTCGTCCACTTCCAACACGGGGTCGGTCGCTACCGGGGCATGGTCACCCGGGCGATCGGCGGCGCCGAACGGGACTACCTGCTCCTCGAATACAAGGGCAACGACAAGCTCTACGTCCCCACCGACCAGGTCGGCACCGTCCGTCGCTACACCGGCGGTGACAGCCCGACGCTGAACCGGCTCGGGGGGAAGGAGTGGCAGAAGACGCGCGCCCGCGTGCGCGCCGCGGTCCGTGAGATCGCGAGCGAGCTCGTGGTGCTGTACCGGAGGCGCCTGGCCACAACGGGGCGTGCCTTCCCCGCCGACACCCCCTGGCAGCACGAGATCGAAGCCGCGTTCGGCTACGAGGAGACCCCCGACCAGCTCGGCGCGATCGAAGCGGTCAAGGCCGACATGGAGCGGGCCACGCCGATGGACCGGCTGGTGTGTGGCGACGTCGGCTACGGCAAGACGGAGATCGCACTCCGGGCGACGTTCAAGGCTGTGCAGGACGGCACCCAGGTTGCCGTGCTCGTGCCGACGACCCTGCTCGCGAACCAGCACGGCGAGACGTTTCGCGAGCGGTTCGCGAACTACCCCGTGCGGGTCGAGGTGCTGAGCCGTTTCCTCAGCGCCAAGGAGCAGCGATCGGTCGTGCGCGACGTCGGTTCCGGCGGGGTCGACGTCGTGATCGGCACCCACCGGTTGCTCTCCGAGGACATCCGTTTCAAGGACCTCGGCCTCCTCGTCGTGGACGAGGAACAGCGCTTCGGAGTGCAACACAAGGAGCGCATCAAGCACCTCCGAGCCGATGTCGACGTGCTCACCCTTTCCGCGACGCCGATCCCGAGAACACTCGAGATGGGCCTGACCGGCATCCGTGACCTGTCCCTCGTCAACACGCCACCCGAGGACCGCCAACCCATCCTCACCTACGTCGGCGAGTACGACGACCGCGCGGTCGCGGAGGCCATCCGCCGTGAGCTGCTCCGAGAAGGCCAGGTGTTCTACGTCCACAATCGGGTGGCCGACATCGACCTCGTCGCGGCGCACGTCGCCGAGCTCGTCCCCGAAGCGCGTCTCGCGATCGCGCACGGCCAGATGGACGAATCCCGTCTCGAACGCGTCGTGCTCGACTTCGCCGACCAGGAGTACGACGTCCTGGTCTGCACGACGATCATCGAGAGCGGCCTCGACATGCCGACGGTCAACACGATGGTCGTCGACCGTTCCGATCTCTTGGGCCTGTCGCAGCTGTATCAGCTCCGTGGCCGGGTCGGCCGACGCGGCCAGCGCGCCTACGCGTACCTGCTGCACCCGGCCGACCGCGTGCTCAGCGAGGAGGCCTACGAGCGGCTCAAGACCATCGGTGAGTTCACCGACCTCGGTTCGGGTTTCAAGATCGCGATGCGCGACCTCGAGATCCGCGGCGCGGGCAACATGCTGGGTGAGGTGCAGTCGGGTCACATCGCGGCGGTCGGCTTCGACCTGTACTGCGAGATGGTCACCGAGGCCGTCGGTGAGCTGACCGGCAAGACGACCGACGTACCCGCCGAGGTCGTGATCGACCTCCCTGCGGCCGCGCACCTGCCCGAGGACTACGTGCGCCGCGACGACGTCCGGATGGAGGCCTATCGTCGCCTCGCCGCGGTGACGAGCCCGGCCGACGTTGATGATGTCCGCGCCGAGTGGGTCGACCGCTACGGCCCCGTCCCACCACCGGCCGAGGCGCTCCTCGCCGCGGGGAAGCTCCGGGCCGAGTGCCTGCGCGTCGGCATCACCTCGGTCACCGTCAACCGGGGGGTAGCTCGCCTGGCCGGCCTCGAGCTGCGGGCATCCCAAGAGGTCCGCCTTCGCCGACTGGTGCCGAATGCCGTGGTCAAAGCGCTCGAGCTGGTCGTACCGCTCGACGGTGCCCCTGACACGATCGGGGAGCGCCTCGTGGATCTGTTGGCTGCGTTGATCCCGGCCGACGAACCGGCGCCGGTAGCATCCGCCTCGTCATGACGCGCACCACTGCCTCTGTGTTCGCGCGGCTCATTACGCGAGTCGCCCTCCCCATCGCCGCCATTGTGGCCCTGTCGGCCTGCGCCGGCGGTACGACGGGCTACGCCTTCGTGTTCGACGGCGAGGCCCGTTCGCAGGCGTCGGTCGACAAGGAGTTGCGCGCCCTGGCCGACAACGAGCAGTTCCAGGCCGCGATCGCGTCCGGTTCGCCGACCGAGTCCACCCAGGACGGGGTGCTCCCCGCGACCGTCACCGCCGCGTGGCTCAACGTGTTGGTCCAATACGCGACGATCGACCAGGCGGTCGCCGAGTCCGGCATCTCGGTGACCGACGAGGACCGGGGCGCGGCGACCCAGCAGGCGATCCAGCTCTTCGGTACCGAGCAGATCTGGAACGGCTTCCCCACGTGGTTCCGCGACCGGGTGATCACCCGAGAGGCGCGCAAGGTCGCGTTCGTACGGACGTCGCTGACCGTGCCATCCGAAGAGGAGCTGCTCACGTACTTCTTCGAGAACGCGGCGACGCTCTGCGAGTCGGGGGTGACCGTCTCGCACATCCTCGTGGCCGACGAAGCCGCCGCGCAGGAGATCGTCGATGGCCTGGACGACGGAGCTGACTTCACGACCTTGGCCGCCGAACGGTCCACCGACGCATCCGGCACCGGTGGCGGTGTGCTCGGGTGTCTTGTCCCAGGCACGTTCGTTCCCGAGTTCGAGACCGCCGCGCTGGGCCTCGAGCCGGGAACGTATTCCGGACCGGTCGAGAGTGAGTTCGGCTGGCACGTGATCCGCGTCGAGCCCGTCACCTTCGCGAGCCTGCGCAACGAGGTCGCCGCGGCGGTCCAACAGGAGACCGCCGGCGAGCTCACCGCCGAAGTCGACGGGCGACTCGAACGGGCCGACCTCGAGGTCAATCCCCGGTACGGCCGAATCGACCGTTCCGGTGGGTCCATCCAGATCGTTCCGCCGACCGAGCCGGAAGTTCGGCGCGAACCCACGCCTTCCGTCCCCGACGTCACCGTGCCCGTGACACCGCCCCAACCCACGGGCTGACGCAGGTCTCCACGGATCCATCCCATGGGCAACGCGGACGCGGGCCTCGGCCAAGTGCTCGTCATCGGCCTGGGCCCCGGTGGCGCCGACCTCGTGCTCCCCGCCGCGCGCCGCGCGCTCGCGCGGACCCCCCGCCGGTTCGTCCGCACCGCCCGCCATCCCGCGGTTGCCGAGCTCGCCCGCCACGGGCTCGACTTCGAGAGCTTCGACGCGCGCTATGAGGAGGGTTCCGACCTCGTCGACGTGTACGCCTCGATCGTGGCGACGCTCGTCGCCGCGGTTGCTGACGGTGGCACCGTCGCCTACGCCGTCCCCGGCAGCCCGGCCGTGGCGGAACGCACCGTGGCAATCCTGCACGAGCGAGCCCGGCGCGGCGAGATCGAGCTGACGGTTGTCCCCGGGCTGTCGTTCTCGGACTTGGCGTGGTCGCGCCTGGGGGTCGATCCCACCCAGGGCGGCGGCGCGCACGTCGTCGACGGAGCGAACTTCGCGGCCGAGGCGCCCGGCCGGGCCGGGTGGCTGCTCGTCGCTCAATGCGACCGCCGCCTCGTGCTCTCGGACGTGAAGCTCACCCTCTTGGACTCGCTTCCGGCCGACACCCCCGTCACGGTCCTGGCGCGCCTCGGCCTCCCCGACGAGCAGGTCTTCACCATCCCGCTCGAAGACCTCGATCGCGTCGTGGAGCCCGATCATCTGACTTCGATCGCCCTCGACACCGGCTCGATCACGGTCGCGGGGGAGTTCGCTCGCTTCGTGGCCCTGATGGAGCAGTTGCGAGGCCCGGGCGGCTGTCCGTGGGACGCCGAACAGACCCATCACTCCCTCGCCCGGTACACCTTGGAGGAGGCCTACGAGGTGGTCGAGGCGATCGAGGCGCTCCCGGCCGGCGCCCCAGCCGGTGGTGTCGGCGCCCCAGCCGGTGGTGTCGGCGCCCCTGCCGGTGGTGTCGGCGCCCCCGCCGGTGGTGCCGGCGCGACCGACCCCGCGAGCGCCGGCCTCGAGGACGTCTACGCGGCGCTCGCCGACGAGCTCGGCGATCTCCTCTGCCAGGTCGTGTTCCACGCCGTGCTCGCCCGTGAAGCCGGTGCGTTCACGATCGTCGACGTGATCGACGGCATCCACACCAAGCTCGTCCGGCGACACCCCCACGTCTTCGGCGACGCCACGGCCGGTACGCCCGCCGACGTCGTGCGGAACTGGGAGCAGATCAAGCTGGGCGAGAAGGGCACCGAATCGCTGGTGGAAGGGATCACAGCGGGGCTGCCGTCACTGCTCTACACCCACAAGCTGCTGCGCAAGGCTGCGTCGGTGGGCCTCGACCCCGGCGACGCGCCCGACGCGCTCACCCGGCTCGAGACGGCGACCGCCGAGCTGCGCGGCGCGGGCGACGACACCGACGCCGCCGCCGGTGCCCTCGGCTCGTTGCTGGCCGCGGCGGTCGTCGCGGCGCGGGAGTCGGGCACCGACGCCGAGTCGGCGTTGGCCGGCTGGGCGAGCCGGTTTCGCGCCCGTTTTGTCCGGATGGAGGGACTCGCGCGCGCCCGAGGGGTCGATCTCGGTGCCGCAGAGCCACCTCGTGTGGCCCAGCTCTGGGATGAAGCCGCTGATGACACGGGCGGAACGGGGCCCTGAGCTAACTTCGTCACACCAACAACATCAGTCTCAGTAGCCCCGCCACTACGACAGACCCCAAGAACTCGAACCCGACCCCGACTCCGCGAGCCGCCGTGAGCATCATCGTCGACGTCACCGGGCGCCAGATTCTCGATTCCCGTGGCAACCCCACGGTCGAGGTCGAGATCGAGCTCGCTTCGGGCGCGACCGGGCGAGCCGCAGTACCGAGCGGCGCGAGCACCGGGGCGCACGAGGCCGTCGAGCTGCGAGACGGCGGCGACGCCTACGGCGGCAAGGGTGTGCTCGACGCGGTCGCCCACGTGGACGCCGAGATCGCCGAGGCGCTCGTCGGCATCGACGCGCTCGACCAGCGAGACGTCGACGCCGCGCTCATCGCCGCCGACAACACCGACGACAAGTCCCGCCTGGGTGCCAACGCGATGCTCGGGACGTCGTTGTCGGCCGCGCACGCCGCGGCCGCGGAGTGTGGCCTGCCGCTCTACCGCTACATCGGCGGTGTCAACGCGCACGTGCTGCCCATGCCGATGATGAACGTCCTCAACGGCGGCGCGCACGCCGACTCCAACGTCGACCTCCAGGAGTTCATGCTCGCGCCGGTCGGCGCGGCGAGCTTCAACGAAGCGCTGCGCTGGTGTGCCGAGACGTACCACGCGTTGCGAGCGATCCTGCACGGGAAGAACCTCGCAACCGCGCTCGGTGACGAAGGTGGCTTCGCGCCGAACCTGCCGTCCAACGAAGAGGCCCTCGAGCTGCTGGTGGAGGGGATCACCGCGGCGGGCTACGAGCCGGGCTCGGAGATCGCCCTCGCGTTGGACACCGCCTCATCGGAGCTCTTCGTCGACGGGAGCTATCAGCTCACCGGTGAGGACAAGAGCTTCACGTCGGCCGAGTTCGCCGACTATCTCGCGGACCTGTGCGATCGGTACCCGATCGTCTCCATCGAAGACGGTATGGACGAAGACGACTGGGACGGCTGGGCCGCATTGACCGCCAGGGTCGGTGCCCGCATCCAGCTCGTCGGCGACGACCTCTTCGTGACGAACGCCGAGCGCCTCGCCACCGGGATCGACAAGGGCGTCGCCAACTCCATCCTCATCAAGGTGAATCAGATCGGAACGCTCACCGAGACGCTCGACACGATGGCGCTGGCCGGCCGCGCCGGGTACAGCTCGATGATCTCGCACCGCAGCGGTGAGACCGAAGATGTGACCATCGCCGATCTCGCGGTGGCGACGAACTGCGGTCAGATCAAGTCCGGTGCCCCGGCACGCAGCGATCGCGTGGCGAAGTACAACCAGCTGCTGCGGATCGAGGAACAGCTCGCGGAGGGTGCCGCGTACCTCGGCGGCGCGGCGCTGACCGGTCGACGAGGTGCCGATGGTTGACTTCCTCCGTAGCCGCGCCGCGCTCGTCCGCGTCGTCGCCGCGTCACTGGCCCTCGTCGGCTTCCTGTTCGTCTTCGTGTTCCCGACCCGAACATGGCTGTCCCAGCGGTCCGTGAAGGGCGCCGCGACCGAACGACTCTCCGTGCTCGAACGCGAGACCGCGAAGCTCGAACGCGAGGCCGATCGCCTCCGCAGCCGGGATGAGATCGAGCGGGTCGCGCGCGATCAGTTCGGCCTCGTGATGCCCGGTGAACGGGCTTGGGCCGTCGTCCCCGAGCCGAGCACCACCACGACGACGACCACGACGTTGCCGCTGCCCGCCGATCCCGGCTGAGGTCGGCTGAGGTCGGTCCGTACACTCGGGGCATGTCCGCGTCGCCGTCTGAGGTCGATGAGATCACCCGTTTGCTCGGGCGCGAGCCGCGCGCCGACTTCGATGTCGTCGTGCGAGGCCCCGCCGGTGAGGCGGTCGTGATCCGTAACGCCCCGCTTCTGGCCGACGGCACGCCGATGCCCACGCGTTACTGGTTGGTGGACCCGGCGGCGAGCCGCGCGGTGGCGCGCCTCGAGTCCGATGGCGGCGTCCGCCGGGCCGAGGCCGAGGTCGAGTCGGCCACCGTGCGCGCCGCGCACGCGATGTACGCCGCCGAGCGCGACGCAGCCCTTCCCGTCGATCACGTGGGCCCCCGGCCATCGGGGGGCGTGGGCGGGACTCGGATCGGCGTGAAGTGCCTCCACGCGCACTACGCGTATCTCCTCGCCGGCGGCGACGACCCCGTCGGTCGCTGGGTCGCTTCCCACCTCGAGGGGACCCCGTGAGGGTCGCCGGTGTCGATCTCGGTACGAACTCGGCGCGGTTGTTGGTGGCCGACGTGGACGCGCAGGGTCCGCTCGTCACCGTCGAGCGACGGATGCGGATCACCCGGCTCGGCCAAGACGTGCATGCCACTCGCCGGCTCGCTCCGGAGGCCATCGAACGCAACCTCACCGTGTTGGCCGAGTTCGAGGGATTGATCCGAGGGCTCGGTGTCGAGCGCGTGCGCGCCACCGCGACCAGCGCGGCGCGTGACGCCACCAACCGCGACGATTTCTTCGTCCCCGCCGAAGAGGCGCTCGGCGCCCCGCTCGAGCTGCTCTCGGCCGAGGAGGAAGCGGCGCTGGCATTCCTTGGCGCGACCGATGACCTCGACGCGCCGGCGCCGTACCTCGTCGTCGACATCGGCGGCGGCTCCACCGAGTTCATCGTCGGCACGACCAAGCCCGAGGGACTCGTCTCGGTCGACGTCGGCTGCGTGCGCATCACCGAGCAGTTCCTGCACGCGGACCCGCCAACGCCCGAGGAGCTGTCCCAGGCCGTCACCGTGGTCCGTGACCACATGGCCGATGTCGCCCGCGAACTGCCCGGCATCACTGGGGTCGAGACGGTCGTCGGGCTCGCGGGAACGGTCACGACCGTCGCCGCGGTCGAGCTCGGACTGGCCGCCTACGACCGCGCGGCCATCCATCACTACCGTCTGACCCGAGCGGCCGCCGAGGACGTCTTCCGTACCCTGGCCACCGAATCGGCCGACGATCGGCGCCACAACCCCGGGCTCGAACCCGGCCGCGTCGACGTGATCGTCGGCGGCGCGATCGTGCTCACTGCGGTGATGCGAGCGTTTCGGGTCGACGAGATGCTGGTGTCGGAGGCCGACATCCTCGACGGCCTCGTCCTGAGCCGGCGTCCCACCTGATCCGCCCAACCTGATCTGCTTTGGCGTCGCAGGCCGGGGATTATCCCCGGCCTGCGACGCTCAAGCGTGAGGGGGGTGGGGCAGTCGGCCCTCTCGGAGCGTCGGGGGATGGAATCGTCGGCCGATACGATCCGCCGATGTTGCTCAGTGACCGACTCTTGTTGGGCCCCGGCCCGTCAAACCCCTATCCCGAGGTTGCGGCCGCGTTCGCCCGCCCGCTGCTCGGCCATCTCGACCCGGAGTTCCTCGCGCTGCTCGACGAGACCGCAGCGCGACTACGGGCGGTGTTCCGCACCGACAATGCGCTCACACTTCCGGTCAGCGGCACCGGTTCGGCCGGGATGGAAGCGTGCTTCGTCAACCTCGTCGAGCCGGGCGACACCGTCATCGTCGGCGTCAACGGTGTCTTCGGCGAGCGCATGTGCGAGGTCGCGCGCCGCGCCGGCGCCGAGGTCGTGCGGGTCGACGCACCGTGGGGTCGCACGCTCGACCCGCAGCGGTTGCTCGACGCGCAACGCTCCCATCCCGACGCGCGCCTCGTGGCTGTGGTCCACGCGGAGACGTCGACCGGAGTGGAGAACACGATTGCCCCGCTCGCGACGTTGCGTGACACCGACACCTTGCTCCTCGTCGACACCGTGACCTCGCTCGGCGGCATTCCTGTGGCGGTCGACGAGTGGGGGATCGACGCGTGCTATTCGGGCACTCAGAAGTGTCTCGGTGTCCCCCCCGGGCTCTCACCGGTCACGTTCTCGGCCCGGGCGGTCGAGAGGATCCGAGGGCGCTCGACGCCGCCCCAGTCCTGGTACCTCGATCTCGGCCTGATCGGCGACTACGTCGGCGCGGCCCGCAAGTACCACCACACCGCGCCGATCTCGATGATCTTCGCTCTGCACGCGGCGCTCGGTGCGGTGCTCGACGAGGGTCTCGACGCCGCCTGGGCGCGCCACCGAGGCGTGGGCGAGCGGCTGCAGCGTGAGCTGGGCGAGCGGGGCTTCGAGCTGCCGGCCGAAGATGGTCACCGCCTCCCGCAGCTCACATTGGTAGCGCTGCCCGCCGGTGTCGACGACGCGGCCACGCGTCGCGCGCTGCTCGAGCGCTACGGCATCGAGATCGGCGGTGGGCTCGGCGAATTCGCCGGGAAGGCCTGGCGGATCGGCCTCATGGGTCACTCCGCACGGGAACGCTCGGTCACGGCGCTGCTCGGCGCGCTCGACGAGCTGATCGCGAGCTAGCCCGCCGCACCATCCGAATCCGTGCCCGGGTGCTCGGGTGTGGCCTCATCGTGTTCGGGGGCCCGGAGCATGTGGGCGCGGTAATAGCGCATCTCGTCGAGTGATTCGCGGATGTCGTCGAGCGCGCGGTGGGCCCCCTGCTTGTCCGGACGGCCCTTGTACACCGCGGGGTACCAGCGCCGACACAGCTCCTTGAACGAGGACACGTCGATGCTGCGGTAGTGGAGGTACTGATCCACGTCGGGGAGATACCGATCGAGGAAGCGGCGGTCGACTCCGATCGAGTTGCCGCACAGCGGCGCCCGTGCCGGTGTGGAGGCATGGCCCCGGATATACCCGAGCACTTCGGCCCCGGCGGCGTCGAGTGAGGTCGTCGACGCCTCGATCGCCTCGAGCAGCCCGCTCTTGGTGTGCATGGTCCGCACGAAGTCGTCCATCGCGGCGAGCACGTCGCGAGGCTGGTGGACGACGATGTCGATGCCGTCATCGACCACGGTCAGGTCGGAATCGGTGACGAGCACTGCAATCTCGACGATCCCGTGACGAGCGGTGTCGAGACCGGTCATCTCCAAGTCGATCCACACGAGCGGGTCTTCGGTCACGGCGGCACGCTACTAACCTCGGGCGCCGTGCGTGACGAAGGTCCCGTGCTCACTGGAGCGCGCGTGTTGCTCCGCCCCCTCCGCGGTCCCGACCACGCGGCCTGGAGGGCTGTGCGCCTGCGCAGTCGCGACTGGCTCGAGCCGTGGGAACCGTTGCCTGAGCGCAACAGCCCTGACCCCGCCACGGATCGGGAGGCCTTCCGGGCTCGGTGTGGCGCGTGGGACCGTCAACGTCACTTCGACGCCGCGTACGGGTTCGGGATGTTCCTGCGTACCGCCGGCGTCGACGACACCGCCGACAAGACCGGCGGCGAGCTCGTCGGTGAGGTCAGCCTCGGCAGCGTCCAGCGTGGACCCTTCCAGTCCGCGTTCGTCGGCTACTGGATCGGTCGTGACCACGCCGGGCAGGGCTTGGTGCCCGAAGGCGTCGCGGCCGTGCTGCGGTACGGCTTCGAGGACCTCGGCCTGCACCGGCTCGAGGCCGCCATCGTGCCCCGCAACCAGGCGAGTCGGCGCGTCGCCGAGAAGCTCGGCCTGCGCGACGAGGGCACCGCCCGTCGATTCCTGCAGATACGCGGCGTCTACGAAGACCACGTCCGCTACGCCATGACCGTGGAGGAGTGGGAGGCCCGTCGGGCCGAGCTCACGGCCCGCTTCCTGACCGCTCCGGCGTGCACCGAGCCCAGCTCGGGTCAGATCTTCAAGTAACCCTGACGGAACGACCAGACCTGGCGGTCGAGCTCGGCGCGGAGATGGTGCTCGAACGTCTCGGCGAACGGGGCCTCACGAAGGCTCGCCTTGGCCGCGGCGACGAGATCAACCGGGGCCCGGGCCGCGCGGTCCGCCAGCGCGACCGCCGCGTCCACGAGCCCGTCCTCGGCGACGCAGGCCCACGCCAGTCCTCGTGTCACCGCGGTCTCGCCGTCGATTCGCTCGCCGAACAGCACCATCGCCGCGGCGGCCTGCGGTCCGACCGCGCGTTCGAGGAGCCACGTGTGGCCACCACCCGGGTGCAGGCCGATCTGGACGAACCGGGAGTCGAACCGTGCGCGCGGGCTCACCAGGCGTAGGTCGCAGGCGAGCGCGAGGTTGAACCCGGCGCCGACCGCCGGGCCGTTGACCGCAGCGATCGTCGGCAGGGACGAGGAGTGGACGCGCAGGAACCCCTCGTAGATCTCGCGCACCCCTTCGGGATCCTGGTTCCCGCCGGACGAGAGCGACGTCAGGTTGGCCAGGTCGGCGCCGGCGCAGAACGCGGGCGGCGCGCCGGTGATGACGACGGCCCCGACCGAGTCGTCGGCCTCGAGTGCGCCCATCGAGGCGACGATGTCGGCCACGAGCGGGTCGGTCAGGGCGTTGCGGCGCTCGGCATCGTCGAGGGTGAGGATCGCGACCCGGTCGCGTCGCTCGATGTGGAGGGTCACGGCTCGTGTATCACTGCGGGCGAGTGACGGAAGAACGACTCGACGTCACGTTCGTAGCGATAGCTCGGGTGGCTGTCGCCGACGCTGCGCTCGAGACGCATCCCGCGGGCGAACGCGTCGACCGTGCCGATCGTCGAATACCGGTAGCGATAGCCCGCCCGTTTGAACCGGTGGTTGTCAACGACCCGGCCGTAGCGCAAGAGCGCGAGCATCTCCGGCGGCAGGTCGAGCACGCGGGCGATGCGCAGCGGCTCCACCGCCCAGTTGGTGAGCAACGGCGGCAGTGGGATGCGGCGTTTTCCGACGACGGCGCATACCTCGCTCCACGGGATCTGGCCGTCGCCGGCCACGTTGTAGATACCCGGCACGTCATGGGTGGTCGCGTACAGGAGCGCGCCGGTGACGTCATCCTCGTGGGTGAACTGGAGCCGAGGGTCGAAGCCCAACACCTCCGGGATGACGGGCATGTGCAGCGCCCTGGAGAACACGGTGTCGATGTCGTCGCCCAAGACGTTGCTGAAGCGCAGCTTGGTGACCGTGATGTGCGGGTTGTCCTGCGCGAAGTCGCGAAAGAACCGCGCCGACTCGAGCAGTGATCGCTCCACGGGAGTGCGCGCCGCGCGGGTGCGGTCCATGTCCTCGCTGAACACGCACGGGTCCTGGAAGTTGGCGCCGTATACCAGTGCCGAGCTCTTGACGACGACCTTGCGCACCGTGCTCCCGGCGGTGCCGGCGGCGGCGAGCAGGTTCATCGTGCCGATCACATTGATCTCGTGCAGGGCGCGCCCGCTCGCTTGGGTGGAATCGACGAGCAGGTGAGTGTGCAGCACCGTGTCGACCTCGGTGGCCCGCACGATCCGAGCCAGGATCGAGTACGAAGAGTCTGCCTTCACGAACTCGGTGCGTTCGAGCGGCAGCCGCGGCTCGGTCGTGTCCAGGCCGACGACGATCTCGACGTCGTCGCGTTGTTCGAGCTGCTGGGCGAGCCGGCTGCCCCAGAAGGTGCCGAGGCCGGTGACGAGAACCCGCATGTCCTATCCGAACCAGACGCTGCGTCGCGCGCGCAGCATGTCGTAGAGCGCGACCTGAATCTGGTCGCGGATCTTCTCGGACTCTTCCATCACCCGGCTCCGTGAGTAGCGCTCCTGGTCGGGCTCGGCGTCGAGGTGCACCGGCGGGAGCACCCGCAGCTTGAACTTCGCGGGCAAGTACGTCACGAGCCCGGCCGGGCCGAACAGCAGGGTGTTCGCGGTCACCGGGAAATACGGGATGCCGAACAGCTTCGCGAGGCGTTTGCTCTTGAAGACGATCGGCATCGACTCCTCGGCTCCGACGACCGCGATCGGTACGATCGGAACACCGGCGCGCATCGCGATCTCGACGAAGCCACCGCGGCCGAACCGCCGCAGCTGGTACCGGTCTCGGTAGTGCTTGCCCGTGCCTTTCGCCCCCTCCGGGAACAGGAGGACGAGGCGGCGTTCGTCGTGCAGCAGGCGGTACGCGTTGTCGGGATGCGCGGGCACACCACCCGCGCGACTCCAGAGCGTGCCGATCACCGGCAACGCCCGGAAGAGGTTCTCGGCCAGGCCGTACACGGCCCGTTGGAGCTCGACCTCGATGCCGTGCATGATCACCGGCGCGTCGGACGGGATGGCCCCGGCGTGGTTCGAGACGAGCAGCGCGCCGCCGTCGGTCGGGATGTTCTCGAGGCCCTCCCACTCGGCGCGGAACCAGTACCGGTAGAGCGGGTCGTAGAGGCTGCGCGCCAGTGCCCGCGCACGCTCGCTGCGGCCCCACGCGTCGACGTCGCTCCGGCGCAGCTCCGCGTCGGGCGGCTCCAGGTCCAGCTCCTCCCGGCTTTCTGTGCTGGTGGCGAGCGGCACCAGCGAGCGGCCGGTCGCGGTGGCCGAGTCCGGGCTCAGGCCGAGGTCCGGTTCCGCCGCCGCCTCCTGTTCAGGCGAGGCCGGCGCGGTGACGCCTGGGGGCGGGGCCCAGGGCGCGCGCGGCTCGGGTCTGCCCGCGCCCGGCCGATCGGGTACCGGATCGGGGACAGGGCGATCGGAGCGCTCGGGCACACCGCGAGACAACCGCATCGGCGGCTCCCACGCAACTGGGCGGATCGGGCGGCTGAGACCAGGGGCCTATGCCCGCGGGCCGGGCAGGTCGGCCATACTGTCGGCTTCGTGAACGGCAGGGAGGCCCCTCACGGTGACGCGCCACCACTGGATCTCGATTCGCCGACGCACTCGGCGAGGCACGGTGGGTCGCGCCCTCGCGGTTTCTGTGGCCGCCGGACTCGTGCTCGGCGGCGGACTGGCGGGCCTGGACAGTGCTCCGGTCGCCGCCGCGCCCGCTCCCGAGGAATCCTCGACCTCGACCACGACCTCGACCACCTCGCCGGCGGTGGCGCCCGCGACCCAGCCCACCGTGCCGGTGGTCGAAGGCGGCGAGCCTGATCCCGGCGGCGAGCGGTCGCTGCCCGCCGACTCGCTCGACGCGGCAAGCGCCGACCTCGATCGACTGGACGCGGCGCTGGCCGGTTTGGCCGACCGGCGCGTCAGCGCGCTCGCCCGCACGGAACAGGCGTCCGCGGAGCTGCGCACGTCCCGCCAGACGCTGGCCGAGGCGCGAGAACGTCGCATCGACCGGATCGTGCGGGCCTACGAGATGACCGCATCCGACGCTGCGTTCGACCAGCTCGTCGAACCGGGAGTGATGGCGGAACGCATCCGCGGCCTCACCCGCGCTGCGGACCGGGCCGATCGCCGCGAGATCAGCGACCTCGAAGCCCTGATCGAGGAGCGACGCGACGAGCTCGATCGCCTCGACCGGCTGGTCACCACCCTCGACGACTCCAGTCGGGAGATCCGAGACACTCGCGACGGCATCGTCGCCAAGCTCGCCGCAGCCACCGCGAGTGTCGGCAGCGTCGGTGCCCTCACGCCGGCCGGTGCCGGCCCCAGTGACATCGCTCGAGCGGCGCGCGCCGCCGATGAGGCCTACGTGGCGGTCGGTCTTGCGTCCGACCCGACGGCCGTCGCCGAACGGGTTGCCCGCTACGACGTTGCCCGCGCCGAGCTGATCGCGGCGCTCACCCGCACAACCAGCGTGGTCGGCGACGACCTCGAGGCCACCTGGGCGGTCACCGCCGCACCGGCACTGCGGGCCATGTACTTCGCCCTCTCACAGGTCGGCAAGGATTACGTGTACGCAACCGCAGGCCCATCCCGCTACGACTGTTCCGGGCTGACCAAGCGCGCGTGGGCCCAGAACGGGATCGCGCTGCCGCACTTCTCCGGGGCTCAGCTCAGCTCGGGAATCCGCGTCGAGCCGGTTGACCTCCGTCCCGGTGATCTCCTGACCTACGGACCCGGCGGCAGCGAGCACGTCGTCATGTACATCGGCGCCGGCTACACCGTGGAAGCCAAGGGACGGGCCTACGGCGTGGTCGTGGAGTCGTCCGACACGAACCCGGGAAGCTTCGCCGGGGCGTCACGCCCGATGCCCTGAGCCCTGCGGCCGGCCCGGGGCCGGAAACCCGGGCGCTGCTCGTTCGGGCTCGCGCCCGAGGGCGGCTCAGGACCGGGCGCGGCTCGCGCGGACCGCGCCGGTGACTTGCCAGCCCCCACGCAGGAACCGTGCGCCCATGCCGATCAGGCGGGCCACCATGAGGACGCACAGAGCGCCCCAGATCGCGAACAGGCCTCCGTCGAGCACCACGACCACGACCGCGGCGATCGCGAACGCGCCCAGGGCTGCGACCATCGCGACCGCGAGGTACGCGGAGTCACCCGCGCCGAGCAGGATGCCGTCCAGCACGAAGACGACCGCGTTGAGCGGCTGCATCGCGGCGACGATCAACAGGAGCTGCGACGCCAGCTCGCGCACCTGCGGGTCGTCGGTGAACAGTGGCACGAGCCACGTCCGACTCAGCGCCAGTGCGGCGCCGAGCGCCACGCCGACGAGCACGCTCCACTCGATCATGCGTCGCGCCGATCGGTGGGCCTCCTCGGCATCCTCTGCGCCGAGAAATCGGCCGATCATCGCCTGCGCGGCGATGGCGATCGCGTCGAGGGAGAGCGCCAGGAAGGCCCAGATCTGGAAGGCGACCTGGTGGGCCGCGACTGCGTTCGTGCTCACCCGGGCCGCGAGCGCGGTGGTCGTCAAGAGTGCGATGAGCAACGCGGCGGTCCGCACCATCACCTGGCTGCCGATGCGCGCGGTCGAACGGATGCCTGCCGCGTCGGGCCGCAGGCTCGCCCGGGTCCGCCGGGCCGACACGAGCACGAGCGCCAGGTAGGCCGCCGCCGCGCCGTACTGCGCGACCACCGTGCTCCACGCGGAGCCCTCGATCCCGAGACCGAGGCCGTAGACCGCGACGAGCTCGATACCGAGGTTCGCCAGGTTCGCGCCGAGCGCGATGAGCAACGTCGACTTGGTGTCCTGGCGGCCGCGTTGGTAACCCGCGCCCGCGAGAGCAAGGAGGACCGCGGGCGCACCGATCAGGCTGATGCGCAGGTAGCTCAGCGCGAATGGCCGCACACTGTTCGAAGCGCCCATGACGTCGACGATCGCCGGCGCGGCGACGATGCCGATCAGTGCGAGCGCGAGGCCCAGCCCGCCGGCGAGCCACATCCCGTCGACGCCGATCGCGGTTGCTCGGCGAACGTCGCCGCTGCCGATTCGCCGGGCCACCGCGCCGGTCGTGGAATACGCGAGGAAGTTGCACAACCCGAACACCGCGGTGAGCACGATGCCGGCGATGGCGAGACCGCCCAGCTGGCGGGTTCCGAGGTGGCCCACGATCGCCGTGTCCACCAACAGATAGAGAGGCTCGGCGGCGAGCGCGCCGAACGCCGGGATCGCCAGGCGCCCGATCTCACGGTCGTGGCTGCTGCGGCGGAGGAAGGCCATGCGGGCGTCAGTGTCACACCCCCTTGTCACGATCGTCCCGATGGTTGCCACGCCCGCACTCGCCTTCGCCGACGTTGCCCGCCGTCTCGGCGCAGCGGCCCGAGCGGCCGGTCTCGTGGTGCCCGGGTTCCGGAGCCCACCCCGGCTCGCCGGGGCGGCCCGCACGATCAGGCGCTATCCCAGCGGCTCCGTGGTCTCGGTGCAGATCCGCAATCGGCCGTTCCGGGGCGTCGTCGCCGACATGGTCGAGGGTGTCCTCGTGGCCAACCAGATCGAGGGCGAGGCCCGGGTCCGGCTGCGCACGTCACTGCACGAGGCCGTCGCGGGCGACGGAACCGGCCGCGCCGCGGCGTAGCCTCGGTTCGGCACCGAGCCCGGGTGGCGGAACGGTAGACGCAGGCGGCTTAAACCCGCCGGCCCCTCCGGGGGCGTAGAGGTTCGAATCCTCTTCCGGGCACGATGAGCAGGGAAAGCACCCAGGAGCGCTCGCGCTTTGAGCCGTCTACTTCCGTCTTGTTGGCGGGCCCAGGGCCAGGGTCACGGTGCAGTCCCGGTTCATGGTGGACAGCGCGCCTCGCGTGGCAGCCGAACCACGCAGGCGGCGCCGATATCTCACGCTCCCCAGTTCAACGCGACGAGCCCGTATGGGCAGTTCACTGAGAGCGCGGTGTGTTGCCTCAGAGATCTTGTTTGCTGTTTCAGCAAACAGGCTGAACTGAGCAACGGCTGAGCTATCCTAGGTGTTTCCTATGACAGCGAACACTGGTCTCACAGAGAACGAGATGTTCGAAGCCACCATTGCCTGGCTTCGTGACCGACTCCCGGACAGCTGGGAGGTCGCTCCAACGAGCCGCGTGCTCGCAAGCTCTTCGGATGGTCGGCCCGGCGCGGCCATCGACGTGCGCGGCCCGGGCGGCACGTTCGCGACTCTGGCCGTTGAAGCGAAGCGGACCTTCGGCCCTCGCGACGTGGACCGACTGCTCGGAGGCTTGGGACGCGTGCTACGCAGCCTCGCCGGCGAAGTCCCAATCCTCGTGGTCACCTCGTGGCTCAGTGAGCGAACTCAGGACAAGCTGCGTTCCGAAGGGATCAACTACCTCGACATCACAGGCAACGCGCTTGTCCGTCTGGATAACCCGCCCCTCCACATCGAAACTGCGGGAGCCCGGAAAGATCCATCACCGGCACCCCGCGGCAAGGCCCGCGTCCAAGGACCGAAGGCGGGCCGCCTGGTGCGGATGCTCGTCGACGTACGCCCCCCGTACGGCGTGCGTGACCTTGCCACGGCCGCTGGACTGACTCCGGGCTATGTCTCCCGCCTCCTTGACACGCTCGACAACGAAGCACTTGTCGAACGGTCCGCTCGAGGAGGCGTCGAATCCGTCGACCTCTCAGGGCTCCTCCGGCGATGGGCCCTGGTGTACGACGTCTTCCGCTCGAATCAGACGGCAACGTTCGTTTCGCCGCCCGGGCCGAGCAAGACCATCTCGCGGCTCAGAGCGGTCGACCAACGCATCGCGGTCACCGGTTCTTTCGCAGCGGTTCGGCTTGCCGCGGTTGCCGGGCCGGCCTTGCTCGCCGCATATTCCGAAGACCCGACGGCAGTTGCAGATGAGCTCGAGCTCATCCCGGCCGACGAGGGGGCGAACGTCGCGCTGCTTCGTCCCTTCGATCCAGTCGTTTGGGAACGAGCATCAATGGAGGATGGCACCCTGTTTGTTGCCCCATCGCAGGCTGCGGTCGACTGCCTCACTGGCAACGGCCGCATGCCTGCAGAGGGAGACGCCCTCGTCCAGTGGATGACCGGCAACGAAGAAACGTGGCGCTTGGCAACACTGCCAGCTCGAGAGGCACCGGCCAAGCCGTGACGAACGGAACGGCCGGCGCACCCGAACTCGACCGCCACTACATAGCGGCTCGGCGGGTCCTCCTCGATGCCTTGACCGCGCTCGCTCCGCACGGGAAGGCGATCATCGTTGCCGGCGCGCAGGCGATCTACCTGAGAACAGGCGATAGCGATATCGCGGTTGCCCCGTTCACGATCGACGGCGACCTCGCGCTTGACCCAAGGCTGCTCAGCGATGAACCCGAGCTGGAAGCCACGATGACCGGCGCCGGTTTCGAACTGCTGAAGCAGGCCGCGAACCGAACGCAGCCAGGCATCCGAGGCTGCACTGACCTACATGACTGAACTGTTCGGGCGACGGACGGGTGAAGGCGTGGCGATGGCCCAGCGCGCGCTTCGGCTCGCGATTCCCGAAGCGGGAGTAGCGACACTCTGCGTCTCCTTCGCGGAGCAGGTCGTCGCTGCTGCCCGCGTCTGAACCGAAGGGGAGCTATCCCGACCCCCCGCAACGTCAGCGACGCGCTTCCCGGAGCGAACCTGCTCCACCACCATGCTGCGAAACTGCGATGCATACGCGTACGGCATCGACCCTCCCCTCTTCATGGACCGCCGCCAGTCTCACAACGCAAGTCCATCAACAGGGAGATACATCAGTTCTTGGACGCGTATCGATCTCGAATAAACGATTCGGGACCTGGGTGCCTCTATGGGGAGTGGGCGCCATGACGCCAGATCGTGACTTCGACGGTTTCTTCGTCGAGAGCTACCCGGGAGTCGCTCGCGCTCTCTACCTTGCGCTTGGCAGCTCGGAAGAGGCCGAAGACGCAGCCCAGGAGGCGTTCGCCCGTGCGTTCCGGAAGTGGGACTCCGTTGCCCAGATGGAACGACCTGGAACCTGGGTCTTCGTCGTGGCGGTACGTGAGGGCCGACGCGTGCGGCAAAAGAGATCTCGCGAGCTCTTCGCCGCCCGAGCCGGGCGCGACGAGATCGATCCGGCAGAGCACGTGACGCTCTCCCACGACCTGGAGCGTGCGCTTGGGGGGTTGTCGTCTCGGCAGCGGTTCGCGGTCGTGCTCCGCTTCTACGCCGATCTCACGAATCCCCAGATCGCGCGAATCATGAAGTGCCGCGAGGGCACGGTGAAGGCGACCATCCATGCCGCGCTAGGTCGGCTCCGTGCCGCACACCTCGACGAGCAGATAGGAGAACCCAATGGATGAGCGACAGCTACGCGAAGCGCTCACCGATGCCGCGTCACGCTACGAGCCCGACGTCCGGTCGGCCCGCCGGTTCGTCGCGATGCACCAGGAACGACCTTCCCCCCGAGGTTCGACCCGACGGACGTGGGGAGCCGCCCTCCTCGCTGGCGTGCTCGTCGTCGGCGTCGCCGTGTTCGCCTTCGTCGTCCTCGGCGACACGTCGGATGATGCACCGACCAGCGCTTCGGTGGGGACCGGCCCGTCCGCGCCCGTCGGCACGGCGAACCTCTCCGATCTGAACTTCTTCGACGCATCGAACGGGCTGGCGCTCGACAAGCAATGCGTCGCGCCCGGGGCGAGCGATGCCTCGTGCGAGTTGCAGGTCGTCGCCACGAGCGACGGTGGAACGACGTGGACACCCGTCTCCGAGCCGCTGCACGTCGGCTATCCTGGATGGCGCGGGTACCCGTTCGTGCAGTTCGCGACGAACGGCAAGGACGGTTGGATCTACGGCAACCGGACCTTCGCGACGCACGACGGTGGCAACACCTTCGTCGAGGAGGATCTCGGCGGCACCGTGGTGTCGCTGTCGATGGGTCCCGAGTCCACGTGGATGGTCGTCAACCCGTGCGCGCCGGCGCAGCAGTGCGCGTCGTCGGTGTACACGACACCCACGGTCGGTGGCACCGCCACGCCTCTCACCGGTGCGCCGCAGCTGCAATCGTTCTCCGTCGAGCTGTTGCGCCCGAGCCGGGATCACGCACTCTTGAGCGCGTCGGGCAGCGGTGCCCTCTCCGTCACTGTCGACGCGGGGCGCACGTGGGTGTCGCGCACGATGCCGCCACTGTGCGGCCAGCTCCATCACGTGTCGGCGGTCACGCCACAGGACGTCTTCGTCGTCTGTTCGAACGCGAGTCCGACCCGGGCACAGGACAAGGAGCTGTACACGTCCGACGACGACGGTGCGAGCTGGTCGCTCGTGAGCACGAGCGGCAACGGCGGATCACTGCCGGAGGAAGGCCTCGTGGCACTGTTCGTGGCGGTGAGTCCCGACCAGCTGTGGATGTCCTTCAATCGAGGCCCGCTCATCGGGTCCCAAGACGGCGGCGCGACGTGGGCCTCGGCGATGATTCCCGAGCTGGACGCGACCGACGACACGGATGTCCACTCGGTGCAACAGCTCACGTTCTCCAACGCGTCGCGCGGCTGGGCGGTCGTACCACCGGACCTCTACCGCACAACTGACGGCATCACGTGGAAGCGCGTCGGCGGCGCGTAGCGGTGACCATGGGCGCGAGTTCGTTGTGACCATCGTGGTTGGCCCAGATGCGTCAAAGGCGCGTCGAGCCGAGCTCCACGAGATGCTCGACAGCCTCCAGGTCGGAAGGTGAGCGCAACTGATGGATGGACCAGGCGACGACAAGACTGATCGACCCGCTGAGCTTGCGGCGATTCCGAACCGGGACGCCTTGCCAACGAACTCAGCGCGACGCAGTCCTACCTCGCAGACACGCTGGACGCGCGGCTGAGCGAAGTCCCTGCTCAGGCGGTCGCGGTGGACTCCAGTGCGCGCTCAGCTTGGACACATCGAAGGTTGAGTTGTAGCGGTAACGCCAGCCGTGGGTGTCGAACATCAGTTTGGTGCCGTTCTCCCGGAGGGTTCCGAGGAGGTCCGGGCTGCGCTGTGCCCAGGCGCCGTCGACGATCGACCACGGGAGGTCCAGGCGATCCGTTGAGAAGAGATCAGCCGGGCCGATGCACGTATCGACAGCCTTGTAGTTCTCTTCGCCGATGCGGGGCACGAAGCCGTGCCCGAAGTCCAGGTCCATGGGTTGCTCCTGACGTATTCGCGACGTGTAGCATGGCATACGCGCGACGTTGCGCCGTATATTACTACGACGAGGTGCCATGACGACGCTTGTTTCACTGCTCGATCACCTGTCAGAGGGGGCTGTGGTGGACACTGCTGATCTCGCTCGGGTGAGTGACACGAACCCGCGCAGCGTCGCTCGGTGGAAGGCGCAGGAGTCGATGCCGCGTCGCGAGGCGGAGGAACGACTGCTCGAGTTGCGCGCAGTCGTCGACCTCGCCCGCAGGGTGATGAGCGACGAGGCAGCTCGCTTCTGGATGCGTTCACCGAACCCGGACCTCGGATACGAGAAGCCTCTGGATCTCGTCGCGGAAGGTCAGTACCAACGAGTAGTCGATCTACTCCTCGCGTTGGCGGAGGGTGTGACGCTCTGAGATGCCGCCGTTCGACTCGCGAGAACTGGGCCGGCTTGCTGGCAGCGGGCTCGATGTTGTCGCCTCCCGGAACCAGGCGAAGGGTTTCGATCCCCGCAGCGGTGAGGGTGCTCGCCGATTCGGCGGCCGCTTCAACCCTCCGCACAGCTTTCCCGTGTTGTACCTGTGCCTGTCGCAGCCATGCGTGGTCGCGGAGTTCACGCGCCAAGCCGAACGCCAGAGCCTCAGCGTTGAGGATCTACTCCCGCGTGAGCTCTGGAAGATCGTTGTCGGACTGAACAAGGTGCTCGACCTGAGCGACGCGGTCACGCACAACGCCCTCGGCCTGGACTCGGCGGACCTCACCCGCGACGAGCACAGCTTCACTCAGAACATCGGCGAGGCCGCTCACGAGCACGGCTTTCAAGCCATCCGATCTCCGTCGGTCACCGGCGTCGACGAGGTCCTTGCGATCTTCCCCGAGAATCTCACCGGCGCAGTACTTCGGGTTGAACTCGTCCGCGAGTGGCGGACGATCGATGACCTCGCCCTCTGATCGGGATGCGGTCCGTGCTAACGCCTTGCTAACGAACTCAGCGGGATGGGGTCGCGACGCGC
The DNA here is from genome assembly GCA_035646535.1 of Acidimicrobiia bacterium. Lineage (GTDB taxonomy): Bacteria > Actinomycetota > Acidimicrobiia > IMCC26256 > JANYLB01 > DASRPD01. The sequence goes on along the minus strand of DASRPD010000118.1, from coordinate 7,371 downwards.
AGACGCCGTGGACATGCGATCGCACGAAGTCCCTGCTCAGGCGGTCGCGGTGGATTCCAGCGCGCGCCCCAGACGGTCGAGCCGCGGCTTAAACCCGCCGGCCCCATAATGGAGCGTGAGGGTTCGAATCCCTCCCCGGGCACCGCTGACCAGCACTTCGAGGTTGAGGCTCCGAGCCGCCCGGGTTTCATGGCCTCCATCAACCCCGGGACGCTTCAGTTCTGAGCCGAGGACCGGTGGCGCAGCGCCTATTCTGCCGCGGCGCCGACGCTCGCCGCGACCTCGGGGCGTCGGAGCTTCCAGATGAAGCCGTCGTAGAAGACGTGGCAGCCCGCCCAGGGTCAGGAACACGACGGTGTAGAGCGTGGCTGAGCCGTACCACTCGAGCGAGAGCACGATCGCGGTGATCACGCCCAGGTAGGCGACGTAGAAGACCGGTCGGCCGAATGGCAGGCGCACTGCCCGGCCCAGCGCGCCACCGTCGGCGCGATGTTGGTAGCGCCGGCCGAGGGTCTGGTGGACCACGGCGAAGTACTCGACCGCATGCGCGGCGACGTATCCCATGATCCCGACGATCGGGTTGATCATCATCACCACGAAAAGCGCCGCAGTCGATCCGACGTAGGCGTACTTGGCCGGGTTGCCTTGGGCCCGGCGCTGCCACTCGACCCGCAGCCACGCCGCCGCCAAGGCGACCACGGTCGCGATCGTCGGGAGGAGGAGCCACAGCGCGTACGGCCGCAAGGTCTGGAGCACCTTGACCCCGCCAGCGTTGGTGGAGCCCAGCTCGACGCGTTCGAGGAACCCGCCCGTGCGCACGTCGGCGGCAGCCCATACGAGGGCGAGCACGAGCCACGAGGCCAACATCGCCTTCTCGAGCCCGGCGTGGCCGTCGCCCACCTTGCGCCCGTAGATCCGCGTCACGCCGAAACGCTGCATCAATGTGTGCTCGGCGTTCCAGAGACCGGCGACGACGGCCACGAGGGCGAGACTGATGCTGCGCCCGATGAGCGCCGCGGCCACGAAGACGAAGGGGGACAAGGTGAAGATCGCGCGCTTGAGACGGAACTGGGCCGGGTCGCCGTAGACGAACGCCAACGTGAGTGGTTGGTGCGAGAACGAGAGCAGGAGCACTCCGGCGAGCAAGAGGTTCAGCCGCTCGGAGCTACCGAACAGGCTCCACGCGAGCAGCGAGAACGGTACCCATGCGAGGGCGAGAGCGAGCTCGACGGCCGGAGCGTGGATCCACAATGCCCGTGACCAAGCCACGCGCGCGGGGGCCGGACGCGGGGGAGAGGACGGTGGCCACCGCGACTCGGCTGTCAGCCCCGGTCGTTCATGAGCTGGAGCGGAATCCCGAAGTCGGATTCCTCGAGCGACGCGTCGAAGCTCGTCATGGTCAGCACCTCAGGCGGAAGTTGGCGACTCGGGCTCTCGGATCGTACACCGCCGAGGTCGCTGAGGATCGCCGGGCGGACGTCGACGACATCGGGTTCGCCCCTCTCGTCGACCGGTTCGGGGAACTCCCGCGATCGTTTCATGAGCGTGCCGAATCTGGCGCGCGGGTGATCCTGGCGCCGCGTGCTACGTGTTTGACCTCACCGCGGCGGCCCTTGCGAAGACCGTGCCAACCGGCGCGAGCGAGCAGCAAGGCGCAGCGCAACACGACCCGACTTGGTCACGCCTTGCGAACGTACTCGGCGCGGCTCAGGGGCAGGGAACGATGTTGTTGTTCTCGTCGACGCACGGCTCGAAAAAGGTCGTGGTCGTCGGCGAGAAGGTCGTGGTCGTCGGCGAGAAGGTCGTGGTGGTCGGCGTGTTCGAGCTGGGCGTCGGCGTGTTCGAGCTGGGCGTCGGCGTCGGCGGCGTCTCGGGGGGCGCGTCCGTCGGCGTGTCGAAGGTGCCGTCGGTGCCTCGCGGGCGATTGAAGGTCTGCCCGGTCATCGGGTCCGTCAGCACGAAGACGTTGATGACCGTGATGTTGATCTGGATGATGGTGATCGACGTGTCCTTCCACTCGGGCCACTTGGGTCCGTAGTACGTCGGTGGCTCGTAGTAGTACGTCGTGGTGGTGGGGTTGTAGTACGTCGTTGTGGTGGGGTTGTACGTCGTGGTGGTGGGGTTGTACGTCGTGGTGGTGGCGCCGGTCGGCGGGTAGTAGACCGGTGGCTGGAGCGGGTTGCCGCAGTAGCACTTCGTGACCGGCACGCCCTTGTCGTCCACGAGCACCGCGGTCCCTGCTTGGAGCACCGACTGGATCGGCGTCGCCTGCCCGTTCTTGAACCCGTGATTCGTCACGGCGGTGTCGGATCGCAGCACCGTCGGGGTGAGTCCCTCCACGTACGAAGGGATCTCTGCGGCAGTTCTGCCCAGCACTTTCGCCCACGCTGCGCCTTGGGTGGGATTCTGCTGCAGGAAGGTCACGAGCTGGTTCTTGTCACATTGCGAAGAGTTCATCGTGCCGCCGTAGAGCCCGACCTTGCCACCCTCGACCGTTGTGGGCGCGCTGGTCTGCACCGGGGTGACGCTCAGGTCTTGACCCACCTGCCCGGGCGGCGCAAAGGGATCCGTCGCCGAGGAGATCGGCTCCAGCCGCACCTCGGCCGCCCCGGCGCTGTCGCCGTCGCCGCCGAGAAACACGAACAGGGCCACGACGATTCCGCCGCCGACGACGATGACGATGATGAGAATGATCAGCAACTTGCGGGTCTTGTCGGAAGACCCGGTACCGGAGGACTCGGTACCGCCAGTGACCGCTGAGCTCTGCGCCATGATTCCCCTCCGCCGATCTTGCGATCAGCGATGCTCCGACACGCCCGATTTGCGGAGATTAGTCAGGACGCGTTCCGTGCCGCAAACTAGCGCACTCCGCACGGGACTCCGGCAACCCTCCCGTCGCAGGCTCGCGGGACGACGTCAACCGGGGTGCGCGTCGACGAGTCGAAGCGCACGCCGACGTAGGTCACATGAGCCTTCAGGTTCGGCCGGCTCGGCGAACCAGGCCCGCCGATCCGCGGTCATGTCGGGAGCGCGGTGCACCCTGCGTACGGTGTGCCGACGGACGAGCACGAACGGAGCCGTGCGTGCGAGGGATGGGTGGGGCCGTTCACGACGACGGGGAGCTATGGCGATGATCGAAGACGTGGTCGAGCGGTGGCACCGGAACCTCCGCGGCGAGCTTCCCGGCGGGCTCGACGAGCTCCTCGCCGACGACGTCGTCTTCTACTCGCCGATCGTCTACACGCCCCAGGAGGGCAAGGCGATCACCAAGCGCTACCTGGAGGCAGCCGGCCAGACGCTGCCGGGGGACGAGTCGACCGCCGGCGAGGGATCGTCCGGCGGTGGCTTCCGGTACACCAAGGAGGTCATGGCCGGCGACACCGCGGTGCTCGAGTTCGAGACCACGGTGCAGGGCAAGTACGTGAACGGCGTGGACATCATCCGCTGCGACGGTGACGGTCGCATCGTGGAGTTCCGGGTGATGATCCGTCCTCTGCAGGCAGTGAACCTCGTCCACGACCAGATGCGGGCCATGCTCGAGTCGATGCCGCCCTCCGACTGATCGGGATCGTTCCCTTCAGGTGTCGCGTGGACCTGGCGCGAGGATCGCGGCTTCCGCCCGCGGCCGCATCGCGTGACCCCGATGACCGGCGCCAAGCCGGGTCGGCGAGGCGGCGCCGGCCTCCCCGAAGTGGTCTGGCAGGATTGGCCGATGGTGCGCTTCAGTCATGTCGGTCAGTGCGTGCGCGATCTCGAACGCACCCGGACCTTCTACGTCGAGGTGCTCGGCTTCGAAGAGGTGGCGGATCTCGACGTGAGCGGATCGTCGTCGGCGACGCTGCTGCGACTGCCCGACCCGGTGGGCCTGCGGGCCGTGTACCTCAAACGAGACGGGTTGGTGCTCGAGCTCCTCGGCTTCAGCGAGCCCGAGCCGACCGAACCCCGCGAGCGACCGATGATCGAGCCGGGCCTCACCCACATCTCTGTCGGTGTCGACGATCTCGACGAGACCTGCGCCGCGGTGGTTGCTCACGGCGGCCAGGTGTTCACCGAGTCCCGGCTGCCGACGGCGGTCTTTGTCGCCGATCCTGAAGGCCAGGTCGTCGAGCTGCTTGCAGGCGACCGGTTCGCTCAGATGCTCCACGGGCCGTCGCCGGAGCGTGACGCCGACGAAGTCCCTGACCCATGAGCCGCTGCGAGGGTCGCGTCGCAGTCGCGATGCGCGCCGTTACGCGGGATCGGGAACCGGCTGCGGTGGCGGCGGGCCGACGTACTGCGCCGACGGCCGGATGAGCCGATTGTCGGCAGCCTGTTCGAGGACGTGCGCGCACCAGCCAATCGCTCGACTCGACGCGAACGTCGGCGTGAACATCTCCCGGGGCACCCCGCACGTGTCCATCACGATGCCCGCGTAGAACTCCACGTTCGTGTACAGCTTGCGGCCCGGCTTCAGCTCGGTCAGCACCTCGATCGCCTTGGCTTCGATTGCCTTGGCGAGCTCGACCTTGTCGCCGCCGAGGCGTTCGGCGACGCCGCGCAGCATGGTCGAACGGGGGTCGTCGGTCTTGTAGACGCGGTGGCCGAAGCCCATGAGCCGGTCGCCCCGCGCCACCGCGTCACGCAACCATGGCTCGGCGTTGTCCAGCGTGCCGATCGAGTCGAGCATGTCGAGCGCGCGGCCGGGTGCCCCGCCGTGCAGCGGACCCGAGAGCGCGCCGATCGCGCCCACGATCGCCGAGCCGAGGTCCGCGCCCGTCGAGGTGATGACCCGCGCGGTGAACGTCGACGAGTTGAAGCCGTGGTCGATCGTCGAGATCAGGTACTGCTCGACGGCCCGAGCGTGTTCCGGTGGTGGCGTCTCGCCCGTGAGCATGTAGAGGTAGTTCGCCGCGTAGGACAGATCGGGGTGCGGCGCGACCGGCTCACGGCCGTTGCGCAGCCGGTACAGCGCCATCAGCAATGTCGGGATGACCGCGCAGGTGCGCAGGGCTTGTTGGCGTAGCTCGGCGGCGGGCACGTCGAGCGACGGTGCGAACGCGAGCGACGTGGCGAACAGCGAGTAGGTGGTGCGGAGCATGTCCAGCGGTGGCGCGTCGCCTCCGAGGCGCGCCAGCGTCGGCAGCGCGTCGGCCACATCGCCGGGGATCTCGCGCAGCGGTCGTATCTCGTCGATGAACGCCTCCCGCTCGGCCAGGGTCGGCAGCTCCCGGTCGAACATGAGGTACCAGACGTCCTCGAGGGTGCGGCGCTCGGCGAGGTCGACGGCCGAGTACTGGCGGTAGTGGGAGAAACCCTCGAGGCCGCGCACGTCGCCGATCACCGTTTCGGCGACCACCACACCTTCGAGGCCCTTCGGGATCTCGTGGGCGAGGTTCTCGGCCGGTTGGATCTGTGCGATGCGCATGAGATCGCGCATGGACACGATGCCCACGAGCTGTTTGTCGTCGACGACGGGGATGTGGCGGTACCCGTGCTCGGCGAGGCTCATGAACGCGTCGCTCACCGATGCTCCGCGCGCTACCCAGTCGGGATCGGGCGTCATCCACTCGCCGACCGGGTCCGAGGAGGCATCCGCGCCGGCGGCGGCGATGCGAACCAGGTCTCGCTCGGTGAGGATGCCGATGGGACGGCCATCATCGACGATGACGACCGAACCCACCTTGCGGTGTCGCATCTGTTCTGCGGCGGTGGCGATGGTGGCGTCGGGCCCGGTGGTCACCACCGGCGTGCTCATGATCTCGGCGACGGTCGTCGCCGTCGTGTCAACCGGGCTGTCGGACTCGGGCATCGGCCCCCCTTCGCCCGGAGTCTACGAGCCGTGACGACCGGCGCCGCCCACGAACCGGCCGACGTTCGCGCCGAGCGCCGGGTCCGCGAGCGACGCGGTCCCGTACCTGAACTCGACCGCGAGCGCGTCGTCGAGCGAGCGACCCCGCTGCTCGTAGCTCGACCGCCGGTCGTTGCGCAGGCACTGCTGGGGCAGGGCCGCGAGCTCGTGGGCGAGCTCGAGCGCGTGGGCGAGCGCGCCGCCGGGCTCGGTGATTCGGTTGGCGAGCCCGATCCGTTGCGCTTCGTCGCCCGAGACGTCCCGGCCGGTCAGGATCAGGTCCAGCGCGTGGCTGTGGCCGATCAGGCGAGGGAGGCGCACCGTGCCACCGTCGATGAGTGGGACGCCCCATCGCCGACAGAACACACCGAACACCGCGTCGCTGGCCGCGACCCGGAGGTCGCACCAGGCCGCGAGCTCGAGGCCGCCGGCGACTGCGTAGCCCTCGACCGCGGCGATGACCGGCTTGTCGAGGAGCATGCGGGTGACCCCCATCGGCCCATCGCCGTGGGGTTCGACCCGGTTCGCGCGCTCCGAGCCGAACGCCTTGAGGTCCGCTCCGGCACAGAAGGTTCCACCGGCGCCGGTGAGCACTGCGACCGAGTGCTCGTCGTCGGTCGCGAACGCGCGGAACGCGTCGGCGAGGGCCTCGGCGGTCGGTCGATCGACGGCGTTGCGGACCTCGGGCCGGTCGAGCGTGACGATCGTGATCGGGCCGTCGTGTTCGATGTTTACAGTCATACCCGTACCCCCCGGAGGTGCGCGGTCTCGTTCAACGTCGCGATGGAGCGGATGCCCTCGCGGGACACCTTGACCCGGCTGACGGAGGTGTATGCGGGGTCGAACCACAGCACGCGGTCGATGCCGATGACGTCGGCGAGGTACACGTTGACGACGCCGCCGTGGCACACGACCGCGACCCGCTCGCCCGGATGCGCGGCGGCGAGCTCGGCCATGCGGGGTAGGACGCGGGCGCGAAACGCGTCGGGTGCCTCGCCGCCGAACTCCTCCCAGCGGCCTTCGACCATCGCCGTCCAACGGTCATCACGCGTCTCGCGCAGCTCTTCGACCGGGATGTAGTGGTCGGAGCGGGAGTCGTACTCGGTGATCGCGGGATCGATCTCGGCTTCGAGGCCGAGGCGCTCGACCAGCGGCGCCGCAGTCTCTCGCGCCCGCAGCAACGGGCTCGTGATCACGTGGTCGATGCTGTCGGGTGCGAGCCACCGGGCGAGGCGTTCGGACTGGTCGCGACCCGCGGCGGTGAGCTCGGGGTCGACAGGGCCGTCGCCCTGCTCGCCCGGCCCGATCCGGACCGGTTCGGCATGACGAACGAGAATCAACTCCACCCCCCGACCCTAGAGCCCCAGCGTTGGTGCACAACCCGTCGCTCGCCGCAGGTTCGTGCACCAACGTGAGCCGCGGGAGACGCTCACGTCCGGCGTTGGTGCACAACCCGTCGCTATCCGCAGGTTCGTGCACCAACGTGAGCCGCGGGAGACGCTCACGTCCGGCGTTGGTGCACAACCCGTCGCTCGCCGCAGGTT
>DASRPD010000117.1:0-7525 GCA_035646535.1 Acidimicrobiia bacterium | reverse complement strand
CAAGGGGTCAGACGACGGCATCGCGGTCGGGATGCCGGTGGTCGCCGGTGACGGGCTCGCCGGGCGGATCACCAGCGTGTCGGCGAGGCGTTCCACCGTCTTGTTGCTCACCGACCCGGACTCCCAGGTCGGTGTCCGGTTCAGCGCGAACGACACGCTGGCGCTCGCCAAGGGACGGGCCGGGCGCAAGGTGTTGACGCTCGAGATCCTCCACGACCCCGACCGCGCCACCGACGAGGCCGACGTCGGGATCCCCGACGGCGATGTCGTGGTGACGGCCGGGCTCGAGGGTGGGGTGTTTCCTGCCGGGTTGCCGGTCGGTCGGGTCGAATCGGCCACGAAGTCCAGTGGAGACCTCGACCAGCGAGTCATCGTCAAGCCGATTGTCGAGGTGAGTCGACTGCGGTTCCTCGACGTGCTGGTGTGGCCCGGCGCCGGGGGCGGGGGTTGATCCAGCGCATCCGGCTCGCTCTCCTCGTCGTGGTGATGGTCATCGCGCAGGTCGCGCTGTTCCCGCATCTGCGCATCGACGGCGTCGCACCCGATCTCGGTCTCGTGACCGCGGTGGCGGTGGCGGTGGCGTACCGGGGAGGCCCCGAGGCCGGGGCGATCGTCGGGTTCGCGGCGGGCCTGCTCTTCGACCTGTTTCTCCGAACGCCCCTGGGTCTCTCGGCCCTGGCCTGGGCGATCACCGGATACATCGTCGGTGTGGTGCAGGGCGGGATGTTGCGGACCGGTCGCTGGGCGGCGCCGGTCCTGGGCGCGGCCGGTGGTCTCGTGGGTGGCGCCCTGTTCGTCCTGATCGGGGGCCTCGTGGGCCAAGACGAGCTGGTCACGTCCAATTCGGTGCGGATCGTGCTCATCGCGTCGGCCTACGACGCCGTGCTCGCGCCCCTCATCTTCCTGTTCGTGCGCTGGGCTCTCCACGACCCGCGCGCCACGAGCCGGATTGGTGGGGGAGGATGGGTCACGTGAGACGGCCTCCCCCGCCTCCGCTCCCCCCGGTGGTCCGGTGACCGAGACCAGCCGCGTCCGCGTCAGCATCGTCGGTGTTGTCGTGCTGGCGTTGTTCGGCGCGCTCTTCACCCGGCTGTGGTACCTGCAGGCCGCGGGCGGTACCTCTCTCGCGGCGGCGGCCAACGAGAATCGCGTGCGGGTCGTCACCGAGCCCGCGCCTCGCGGCCGAATCCTCGACGCCAACGGCGCGGTCCTCGTCGACAACCGGGTGTCCGATGTCGTCACCGTCGACCGTACACTGGAACCCAAAGAGCGCGAGCAGGTCGTCGACCGGCTCGCACTGGTCCTGGGCATGAGCGTCGACGACATCGACGCACGCCTCGACGACGCTCGGGTGTCGCCGTACACACCGGTGCCGGTCGCGGTCGACGTGGCGCCGGAGACCCTGGTGTTCATCGGCGAGCACAACGCCGACTTCCCGGGAGTCAGCGTCGACCGGCGCTCGGTGCGCCAGTACCTGAGCGACACCCCTGCCGCGCACCTGCTCGGCTACACGGGCGAGATCAGCGAGGACGAGCTCGCGAGCCAACGCGTCGGTGACTACGAGCTCGGCGACCAGATCGGCAAGGCCGGGGTCGAACAGAGCTACGAGCGGGACCTGCGCGGCACACCGGGCAAGGAACGACTCGAGATCGACGCGCAGGATGAGGTGGTCCGCTCGCTCGGTTCCACGAAGCCGGTGCCGGGCCACGACGTGCAGCTCACCGTCGATCTCAACGTGCAGACCGTCGCCGAAGCCGCGCTGGCCGAGGGCATGGCCCTGGCGCGCGACACCCGGAACAGAGCGGTGGACGAAAAGTTCGAGACGTTCAACGCGCCGGCCGGATCAGCGGTGGTGCTGGACGCCCGCACCGGCTCGGTGGTGGCGATGGCGTCCAACCCCACCTATGACCCCAACCAGTTCGTGGACGGCATCCCCACGGCGCTCTTCGACGCGTACCAGACGCCCGAGAGCCACGACCCCTTGTTGAACCGGGCCATCCAGGGCCAGTACGCGCCGGGTTCGGTGTTCAAGCTCGTGACCACGCTGGCCGCGCTCACGACCGGCCAGATCAACCCGGGCACGGTCGTGAATGACCAGGGCTGCATCGATCTCGAGGTCGAAGGCGGAGTGTTCTGCAACGCCGGCAAGGCGCAGAACGGCTATGTCGACCTACGGGAGGCGCTCACCGTGTCGAGCGACGTGTACTTCTACGAGCTCGGCCGCGCGTACTGGCAGCAGTCCCGGCGCGGCGAGCCCAACGGCGACGCGATCCAGGAGGAGGCCCGGGCGCTCGGCTTCGGCGCCCCCACCGGCATCCCGCTGAGCGGCGAAGCCGACGGGCGTGTCCCCGACGAGGCGTTCAAGGTCGATTTCAACGCCGACAACCCCGACCCCAAGAGCAAGGCCGAGAACTCGGTGTGGCTCCCCGGCGACAACATCCAGCTCGCGGTCGGCCAGGGTGACCTGCTGGTGACGCCGATCCAGCTCGCGTCGGCCTATCAGACCCTGGCCAACGGCGGCACCGTGTTCACCCCGCGGCTGGCCTCACAGGTCCTCGACGCCGACGGCACCGTGACGCGCGAGATCGCGCCCATCACCAAGGCCACGGTTGCCCTGCCCCCCGGCGCGCGCGACGCGCTCCTCGATGGCCTGCGCGGTGCGGTGCGATCCGACGGCGGCACCGCGAGCTCGGTGTTCCAGGGCTTCGACTTCGACGCGGTCGACGTGGCCGGCAAGACCGGCACCGCCGAGGTCAACGGGAAGCACGACACGTCGGTGTTCGTGGCGATCACCCCGCCCGACCCCGCGCCGGGTCAGCCGCAGTACGTCATCGCCGTGATGGTCGAAGAGGGCGGCTTCGGCGCCGAGACCGCCGCACCCATCGTGCGGCGGGTCATCGAAGGGTTGTACGGCCTCCCGGTGGCACCCATCGTCATGGCCGCGAGCACGGTCGAGGACTAGCGGCCGTGGCCCGAGTGATGCCCGCGTCGGTGGTCCTCTCGGACCGACGCGCCCGCCTGATGGCGACACCGCTGCGTCACCTCGACGTCGTGCTCATCGGCGCGACGTTGGCACTCGCGGGCCTCGGGCTCGTCATGGTGTACTCGGCAACCCAGGCCCGCACCGAGCAGGAGGGCCTGAGCTCGCTGTACTACGTCGGCCGCCAAGCCGTGTGGGTCGTGCTCGGGTTGATCGTCATGACCGTGGTCATGGCCATCGACTACCGCAAGCTGCGGGACCTCGCGCCGTTCGGGTACCTCGGGATGGTTTTCTTGCTCGGCGTGGTGTTGATCCCCGGCATCGGCACCGCGGCCAAGGGCAGCCAGGCTCGGTTCCAGCTCGGCGCCTTCCAGCTCCAGCCGTCGGAGTTCGCCAAGTTCTTCCTGATCCTGATGCTGGCGGCCTTCTGTGCCGCCCATCGTGAGCACTTCGGGTTGCGCCGAGTCGTGACCGCGGTCGTCATCGCAGGGTTGCCCCTCGCGCTCGTGCTGTTGCAACCCGACCTCGGCACGGCGCTCGTGCTCGGCGCGATCGCCTTCGCCATCCTCACCGTCGCCGGCACCAAGGGCCGCTACCTGGCCATACTCGCCCTCCTGGTCGCCACCGGCGCGGTCGGCGCGGTCCGCCTCGGCGTGCTCGAGCAGTATCAGGTGGACCGGCTGACGGTGTTCATCGACCAGGGCGACAGCGGTTCGGGCCGCGACTCGCAGGGCTCGGCGTACAACCTCGACCAGTCCAAGACGGCCATTGCCAACGGTGGCCTCACCGGCACCGGCCTGCGCCAGGGCACCCAGACCAACCTCGGTTTCGTGCCCGAACAGCACACCGACTTCATCTTCACCGCGGTGGGCGAAGAGCTCGGCTTTGTCGGTGGCGCGACCCTGCTGGCCCTCTTCGCGCTCGTGGTGTGGCGCACCTGGCGAACCGCCCGGCTCGCCAACGACTTCTTCGCCACCCTCGCGTGCATGGGTGTCATCGGGATGTTCGCGTTCCAAGTGTTCGAGAACGTGGGTATGACCATGGGCATCATGCCGATCACCGGGATCCCCTTGCCGTTCATGAGCTACGGCGGGTCCTCGACCATCGTGAGCTTCGCCTGTGTCGGCCTCGTCGCCAACATCCACATGCGCCGCTTCAGTTGACCGCCGCCTGACGGAGCCACCCCATCGTCCTGCCGCCGCTCGGGCCACCTGCCGCCCAGCGGGTAGCCTGAACGGCGATGTCTAGCCTCTGGCCGCGGATCGAACCGCTCCTGGCCAGGGTCGAGAAGCCCGCCCGCTACATCGGGATGGAGCGCGGCAGCCTCCGGCCGGAGCATCGCCCCGGCCAGGTCGCCTGGCTGCTGCTCTACCCCGATACCTACGAGGTCGGGCTGCCCAACCAGGGGCTCCAGATCCTCTACGAGATCCTCAACGAGCGCGACGATGCCGTTGCGGAGCGGTCGTACGCGCCCTGGTCCGACCTCGAAGCCGAGCTGCGCGGCGCCGGAGTCCCGCTGTTCTCGGTCGATACCCACCGCGCCGCCTCCGATTTCGACGTGCTCGCGTTCAACCTTTCCGCCGAGCTCGTGGCGACCAACCTGTTGAACTGCATCGATCTGGCCGGAAGCCCGGTTCGGTCGGGCGACCGAGCTCCGACCGACCCGCTGGTGATCGCCGGCGGTCACTGCACCTTCAACCCTGAGCCGTACGCGGACTTCGTCGACGCCTTCGTCATCGGTGACGGCGAGGAACCCGTCGGTGAGATCACCGAGGTGATCGGCGCGTGGAAACGAGGCGGGCGCGCCACGCGAGAAGCAGTGCTGCACGATCTCGCGACGATCCCCGGGGTGTACGTCCCGTCGATGTACGACGTCGCTTACGACGGCCCGCGCATCGTCGCGGTCGAGCCGCGGTATCCGGACGTGCCCGCCCGCGTCGAGAAGCGCACCGTCGCCGACCTGGCTGAGTGGCCCTACCCGAAGCGTCAGCTCGTGCCCCTGACCGAGGTCGTCCACGACCGGCTGAACGTCGAGATCTTCCGCGGGTGTACGCGGGGCTGTCGGTTCTGCCAGGCCGGGATGATCACCCGCCCGGTTCGTGAGCGCCCGGCCGATCAGGTTCGAACGATGGTCGAGGACGGGCTGGCCCGGACCGGCTACGACGAAGTTGCTCTCACGTCGCTGTCCAGCGCGGACTTCTCGGGCATCGACGGACTTGTCGGCGACCTCGTGAATGAGCAGAGCGGGTGCGGCAACGTCGGTCTGTCGCTGCCGTCGCTGCGCGTCGACGCGTTCACCGTCGGGCTCGCGGCCGAGATCCAGAAGGTCAAGCGCACCGGTCTCACCTTCGCGCCCGAGGCCGGCACGTGGCGGCTCCGTCAGGTCATCAACAAGATGATCACCGAGGAGGACCTGTACGCGGCCGTCGAAGGTGCATACTCGCAAGGTTGGCGGCGGGTGAAGCTCTACTTCCTCAGCGGCCTTCCCACCGAGATGGACGAGGACACCCTCGGTATCGCCGAGCTGGCTCGCAACGTCGTGAAGATCGGCAAGCGGCACACGAAGCAGGCGACCTGCACCGCGTCGATCGGCGGGTTCGTCCCGAAGCCGCACACTCCGTTCCAGTGGTTCGGCCAGAACGGTGTCGACGAGATGCGCCGCAAGGTCTCGATGCTGCGCGACGCGACCCGCAAGACGTCGGTGCAGCTGCGTTGGCATGACCCCGAAGCGAGCTACGCCGAGGGGATCGTGAGCCGGGGGGATCGCCGCGTCGGCCATGCCATCGAGCACGTTTGGCGCTCGGGCGGGACGTTCCAGGAGTGGAGTGAGCACTTCTCGCTGGACCTGTGGCTTGACGGTATGGCCGCGGCGGGACTGGACCCGGACTGGTACGTGACCCGCCACCGGGAGGAATCCGAGATCCTTCCCTGGGACCACATCGCCGCCGGCCTGCACCGGGATTTCCTCTGGCAGGACTGGAAAGCCGCGCTCGCTGAGTACGGGCTCCCCGATTGCCGGTGGACACCGTGCTACGACTGCGGGGTATGTACCGGATACGCCATCGAGCATGTGGTCGCGTCGCCGGTCGCGCCCGCGGGAGGCAGCCAGGGCACGGGCCAGGACCTCAGCCGGGGCGGCTGGGCTCCGGTCGCGCTGGCCGAGAAGCGGCCGTCGTGAAGGGAACCGACGGGTTCCCGGTTCGGATCCGCTTCAACAAGCAGGGGCCGGTGAGGTTCATCTCCCACCGCGATCTCGCGCGCGCGTTCGAGCGGGCGTTTCGGGTCGGCGAGCTGCCCCTGGCATTCACCCAGGGTTTCGTGCCCCGACCCAAGGTCGGCTTCGGGCTGGCGCTGTCGTTGGGCCACGAGAGCGACGCGGAGTACCTCGATTTCGAGCTCACGACCGACCCCGGTGTCGAGGGTCTCGGCGCGATCGTCAACCAGGCTCTACCCGACGGCATCGCGGTGACCGGATCAGTGGCGCTCGCGGACCGCGCGCCGTCACTGCAGGAGTCGGTCACGACCGTCGGCTACGACGTGGAAGTCACCAACGAAGCGGACGAGCCGTCCGTTGCCGCCATCGAGGCGGCGTTGCAACAAGCACTCGAGCGCACGGTGCTCGAAGTTCCCCGTACCCGCAAGGGTCGCGAGGTCACTGAAGACGTCCGCCCGGCACTGCGCCGGGTGGAGCTGCTCGAAGCGGAGCCGGCCTCGGCCGTGTTGCGCTGCGAGCTCGCGATGCAACCCCGCAACGCCCGCCCCGGCGACCTGATCGCCGCGCTCAACTCCGTCGCCGATCCGATCGGCGCCCGGTTGGGCGAACGGCGAGTTGTGCGGACCCACCAATGGATTGAGCGCGGCGGCGCGCGGCTGGAGCCGCTCGAAGCCGACCCGCGCCTGCGTGTGCCGGAAGCGCGCGCGTCATGAGAGAAGGAACCCATGTCCGAACCCTCGACCACCGACGGCGTGAACAGCGACGCCGAGCCGGCACCGAAGCCGGCTAGCCCGTCCACCAATTTCAGCCCCTCCACCTCGGTCGGCCCGTCCTCTGCACCGACCGCGGAGTCGGCCGCCGACGCGGCGTCTTCACCGGCGGAGGCCGGTGGTACCTCGTCGGCGGATCCGAGCGCGCCGCGCCCGCGAGGCCGAGGGTCGCGCGGCGGGCGGAATCGGAACCGCAACCGGATGGGCAACCGGGAGGGCGCTCCCACCGACGACAGTGGCAACGGTGCCGCGCCTCGCGGTGATGCCGGCGACAGTGGTCCCAACCGTGGTCGCGAGCAGGCCGACTCCGCCGGCTCGTCGGGCCGCGGCGGTGGGCGCCGTCCGGGCTCGCGCCAAGAGGACTACACCGACCCGAGTGCCGACCGGGGGCTCACCTCGGAGGACCTCGCCGACGAGGCGCGCGAGGAAGCGGGGCTGGCCCGTCGACCCCGCGCGGCCTCGAGTCCCGCGGCCGAGGCCCGCCCCGGCGCCGCGAAGCCGCGGATCGGCGACTCGCGACCCGCGCCCGCGTCTGAGGACAATGGCGGCAGCGACGTTTCC
>DASRPD010000116.1:0-29941 GCA_035646535.1 Acidimicrobiia bacterium | reverse complement strand
GTGGCACCGGAACGTCAGTCGGGCTGGTCGAGCTCGATCCTTTTCCCGCTTTGGCGTCGCTGGTGGGGAATAGTTCCCGTCCTGCGACGCCAAAGTGCTCGGGGGGAGACCCGTGACGACGGCAACGACCACGACCGAACCTGACTCGGCGGAACCGGCATCGCCGGCAAATGCCGTCGTCATCCTGCTCGACAGCTTGAACCGCCATCTCGTCGGCGCGTACGGCAGCACCGAGTTCGACACGCCGAACCTGGACCGACTGGCGCGACGATCGGTTCGCTTCGACCGCCACTACACCGGGTCGCTGCCGTGCATGCCCGCCCGCCACGACATCCTCTGCGGCTCGCTCGACTTCCTCTGGCGGCCGTGGGGGTCGGTCGAGCTGTGGGAAGAGCCGCTCACCGTGCCGCTGCGCGCCGAAGGGGTCGTCACCAAGCTGACCACCGACCACCCACACCTGTTCGAGACCGGGGGCGAGAACTACCACGTCGACTTCGGTGCCTGGGACTATCAGCGCGGCCACGAGGGCGACCTGTGGCGGACGCGACCAGATCCGAGCTGGCTCGGTGCGCCCAGCTTCGGGCGAGGCCCCATGCCCTATGACGACTCGCGCGGCTGGTTCCGCGACGAGGCCGACTTCCCGGGGCCGCGTACGATGACCGCCGCCGCCCGGTGGCTGGCCGAGGAAGCACCCGCCCACGACCGGTTCATGCTCTTCGTCGACGAGTTCGACCCCCACGAGCCGTTCGACACCCCCGAGCCGTACGCGTCGCGCTACGACCCGGACTGGGAGGGACCGCACCTCATCTGGCCGCCGTACCGCGTCGGGGCGATGCGCGACGGAGTCATCGACGAGCGCCAGGCCCACCAGATCCGGGCGTGCTACGGAGCGAAGCTCACGATGATCGACGAGTGGCTCGGGCGCATCCTCGACGAGCTCGACGCGCAGGACCGCTGGCGCGACACCGTCGTGATCCTGTGCACGGACCACGGCCACTACCTCGGTGAGAAGGACATCTGGGGCAAGCCCGGTGCGCCGGTGTACGAACCCCTCGGCCACATCCCCCTGTTCGTGGCGTGGCCCGGCGTCGCGTCCGGGTCGCGTGACGCGCTCACCACGACCGTCGACCTGCACGCCACCCTGCTCGATCTGTTCGGCGCGTCGAGCCCGCACCGCACCCACGGCCGGTCGCTGCGCGGGTTGATCGAGGGTTCGCAACGGTCGGTGCGAGAGCACGCGCTCGGGGGGATCTGGGGGCGGGAGGTCCACCTGATCGACGGAACCGAGAGGCGCAAGTACATCCGCGCCCCGGTCGGCGAGAACGAACCGCTGTCGATGTGGTCGAACCGGTGGTCGACCATGCCCGTCCACGGACTCCCCGGACTCGAGCTCCCCCCGCCGGACGATCGGGCCTGGCTCGACCGCATGCCCGGCTCGGAGATCCCGGTGATCCGTCAGCCGTTCCGGGCCACCGATCCCCTGCCGTTCTGGGCCTACTCCCGCTTCACTGGCCACGACTGCTTCGACCTCGCGGATGACCCGAACGAGGAGCACAACCTGGTCGGCACACCGGTCGAAGCCCAGTTGGCCGAACAGCTACGCGCCGCGCTCGTCGACGTCGACGCGCCCGACGACCAGCTCGAACGCCTCGGGCTTGCCTGAACCCGAGAACGGGGCGGCACCCGCCGTCAGTCGGGCTGGTTGAGCTCGATGCCGTTGCCGGACGGGTCGGTGAAGAAGGCCTGGCGCCCGGCGTTTCGGATCGGCTCGCTGCGGTGCACCGCGACGCCCTTGGCCTCCACCGCCGCGGCGGCGGCGTCGAGATCGTCGACCCGAATCGCGAAGTGCTGACTCGACGCGCCGGGCGGCATCTCCGCCACCTCCAAGAGGTGCACCTGCTGGCCACCGAGATCGAACCACGCGCCCGCGAACCCGAAGTCGGGCCGATCGGTGCGCTCCGCCAGACCCAAGACGTCGGCGTAGAAGCGGCGGGCGGCGTCGATGTCGGTCACGCAGACCGACACGTGATGCACTCCGGAGCCGATCACGGCCCTGACCCTATTGCGTCTGGCCTAATGCGTCGGGCCTATTGCGCGGTTCGGATGCGCCCCAGCACGGCCGAGGCGAACAGCTCGAGGCTCGGCCACGACAAGTCGGGTGGGAGGCCGCCGGCCAAGGGATGGAACGTGAGCGCACTCGCCGGATCCAGCGAGTCCCAGCGGGCGACAACCTCGTCCGGCGTACCCACGAGGTACTGCGGGCTGGCCTGGAGATCCGCGACCGTGTCGGCCGCGACCATCGGCGTCGACGTCTGACCGGGCGTCTGGAACGACTCGTAGGTCTGGGCTTCGTACAGCAGGTACGGGCCGAGCTGGGACCAGGCCCGCTCGGGATCCTCGGTGACGTAGATGAACGTCGGCCCGCCCGGCGTCATCACGAACCCCTCGGTGAAGCCCGTCTTGGCCGCCTCGTCGGCGTACCACTGTGCGAGCTGCGGGTCGGCGTTCATCGGCATCATCGGCAGCCGCAGTCGCGCGGCACGTCGAGCGGCCGGTTCGGTGCCGCCACCGATCATCAAGGTCGGATGCGGTTCGGTGACGGGCTTGGGCGTCACCGTGATCGTGCGGCCGCGCCACTCGAACGGCTCGCCCGTCCACGCGTCGAGCATCACCCGGGCGTACTCCTCGACGAGCTTGCCGCGGCGGCGCATGTCGACGTCGGCCATCTCGAACTCCGCGGCACGGTACCCCGCGCCGAGCACCACCCAGAGTCGTCCACCGCCGCTCGCGAGGTCGATGACCGCGATCTGCTCGGCGAGCCGCACAGGATCGTGGAGTGGCGCGAGGAGCGCGCTCACGAGCACCGGAATGCGCGGTGTCGCGCCGATCACGGTCGCGGCGAGGGTCAACGGGGCCGGGAGCCAGCCGTCGTCGATGCCGTGATGCTCGGACACCACCGCGAAGTCGAAACCGTGGGCGTCGGCCCAGCGGAACTGCTCGATCGCGGTCGCGTAGATCTCGGCCGCCGACACCGACGCCGGCACCGACGCCGACGCCGGGGCGCGGAAGTCGTGGCGCATCGTCAGGAATGCCATCTCAACGCTCCAGTCTCGGACCGACCCCGGTCCCGAACGCTTCGAGCTGGTCGCACAGCTCGTCGATGCTCCGGGCCCGGAACCGCACTTGAAGATGCGAGACGCCCATCGCGCCGAACTCGTTCAGCGACGCGGCGATCGATTCCGGTGATCCGGTGAGGGTCGGCTCGCCGACGTCCCAGCCCGGCGAGCCGACGTAGATGTGTTCGGTGATCGTGCCGATGTCGATCGGTACGCCGGGGCGAACCTCGTCACGGTGCGCCAACAGGTACGCGATCTGGTCGACCATCTCCGCCCGTGGCGTGCCTTGGGGAATCCAGCCGTCGGCTCGCGCCGCGACCCGACGCAGCGCCGGCGGCTTCGATCCGCCGACCCAGATCGGGGGTCGAGGCCGCTGCACCGGCCGGGGCCGCAATCCGACGTCGCCGACGAACTCGGCCGCCCAGCTCTCCTTCACGCCGTCGATCGCGGCGTCGAGCAGGCGGCCCCGCTCGGCGAACGGGACGCCGAGCGCCTCGAACTCTCCCTCCACGTGGCCCGCGCCCACCCCGAGGATCACGCGACCGCCCGACAGCGTGTCGAGCGTGGCGAACACCTTGGCCGTGTCGAGGGGATGGCGGAACGGCGCCACGTAGATGTTGGTGAGCAGCCGGGTCCGGCTCGTGTGCGCGGCCAGGAACCCGAGTGTGGCCACCGGATTGAACCACGTCGTCGACATCGCCGGCGCGTACGCCTTTGGGATCGCCACGTGGTCACAGACCGCCACGTAGAAGAACCCGGACCGGTCCGCGGCCTGCGCTGCACGCACCAGCTCAGCCACTCCTGCGTCCTGCTCCCACGGGGCCGCGACCACGTTGCTGAGCGCCTGCACCGGGAGCTGCACGCCGAACACCAGCCGGCCCTCACCGACGATCGTCACCGTGTCGTTGTCGGTCATCCCCCGCACTGCTCCTCACGTTGGCGGGTCGTGCGGTGCACCGGATCACGGTCGAAGGCGGGGATCACGTCACGGCCGAACGTCTCGATCGACTCGATCGCGATGTCGACGTCGAGGGTGTTGTTCAGCACCCCGAAGATCAGCTGATCCGCTCCGGCCTCCTCCCAGCGGGTCACCGACCGCGCCACGTCCTCGGGAGTGCCCACGCTGCGCCGCCCGGCTTCGATCGACGCGATCAGCTCGTCGCGGGTCGGTTCGGTGATCGTGAACGACGAGCGGTCGATCTCGGCCGGCAACGGGATCGAGTCGAGCCAACGCACGACGAGCGATTGATAGTACGCGGCGCCCATCTGGCGGAAGATGTCCACCGCGCGTTCGCGATCATCGAGGCACAACAACATGCTCACGCACGCGAGGTTGTCGTTGACGGAGCCGCCGATCGGATCGGAACACTGCGCGATCGCCGTCTTGTACGTCTCGATGAGGGGAACGAGATCTTCGGGTTCGCCCATGGTGAAGCACAACGCGCCCATGCCCAGCCGGCCGGCCTTCTCGAAGGTCGTGGGACTTCCGCAGGCCAACCACAGCGGCGGGTGGGGGACGGTCCACGGCCGCGGCAGCACCGCGCGGTCCGGCATCGAGAACCCGGGACCCGCATAGGAGTAGCGGGGCGCCTGCAACATCGCCAGCACCTCGGGCAGCGTCTCGTCGAACAGGTCCCGGGTCTCCTCCGCCGTCGGAATACCGAACCCCTGGTACTCCGTGCTCGACGACCCTCGGCCGACACCGAACTCGAATCGTCCCTCGCTCAGATGATCCAGCATCGAGACCCGCTCGGCCACCCGCGCCGGATGATTCACCGGCGGCGTGATGTTGAAGATGCCCGCGCCGAGATGCAAGCGCTCCGTGCGCGCCGCGACGAAGCCCATCATCACCTCGCTCGCGGAGATGTGCGAGTACTCCTCGAGGAAGTGATGCTCGGTGAACCAGCCGTACTTGAACCCCGCCCGGTCCCCTGCGACCGCCACCGCGACCTCGTCGAGCAACCGGCCGTGCTCGGCCAACCGCTGCGCGTCCGGATCCGGCTGCGTCGGCACGTGACCCGAATGGAAGATCCCGAACTCCATCTACCTAGCTCCTGTACTTTCTTCGTTCGCGAGTCGGCCGGATACTGGCCTGGTGGGAAGTCGCTCGCTCCGGCCTGCTCCACTTTCGTCGCTTCGCGAGTCGCCCGAACGCCCGCCGGTTGGGAAGTCGCTCGCTCCGGCCTGCTCCACTTTCGTCGCTTCGCGAGTCGGCCGGATACCCGTCTGGCGGGACTCGCTCCGCCCATGATCCTGAGCGTCAACCCGGCCAGACGACGGACTGGAGCTCGCTGTAGGCGTGGAGGCCGAACGAGCCGCCGTCGCGGCCCACGCCGCTGTACTTCGTGCCACCGAACGGTGTCTCGTGGTTTCGCTGCACCGTGTTGATGCCGACGTTGCCGGCGCGCAGACGGCGGCTCACCCGCATCGCGCGCGACGAGTCCCGGCCGAACACGTAGTCGTACAGACCAAAATCAGTGCCGTTGGCGAGCGCGACGCCTTCGTCCTCGTCATCGAACGGCCCGACCACGATCACCGGCCCGAAGATCTCCTCCTGCACCACCTTCATCCCTGACCGGCATCCGGCGATGAGCGTCGGCTCCACGTAGAAACCCCGATCCAGGTGGGCGGGGCGGCCGCCACCGGCGACGATCTCGCCCCCCTCCTCACGACCGCTGCCGATGTAGCCCTCGACGCGCTCACGGTGCGCGGCGGTGATGAGCGGCCCGACGACTGTGTCGGACGCGAGCGGGTCGCCGACCTTCAACACGGAGGCCATCTGCGAGAGTCCCCCGACGACGGCGTCGTAGATCGAGGTGTGCACGATCGCGCGCGTCGGCGCGGTGCAGATCTGGCCGGAGTGGAACGACCAGACCGAGCCGATCATGCCCACTGCGGTCGCGACGTCGGCGTCGTCGAGGACGAGCGCTGCGCCCTTGCCGCCCAGCTCGAGGAGCTGGCGCTTCATCGTGCGGCCCGCGACCTCGCCGATACGGGTCCCGACGGCAGTGCTGCCGGTGAAGCTCACCATGTCGACATCGGGTGACTCGACGAGCGCCTCACCCGTCGCCGGCGTCGATCCGACGACGATGTTGACCACGCCGGGCGGGAACCCGACTTCGTCCAGGATGCGGACGAGCTCGATGACCGCGAGAGGGTCCTGACCCGCGGGTCGCACGACGACCGTGTTGCCCATCGCCAGCGCCGGGCCGATCTTTCCGGCCATGTTCACGAGCGGGAAGTTGTAGGCGGTGACGCACGCGACGACACCGACCGGCGCGCGGCGCGCCAACGCGCCCATGAGACCGCCCGGCCCGAGCGCGGTGGCCGGCATCTCCTGGGGTGGCAACGGGATCACGCTCGGCTCGAGCGCACCTCGGGCGTAGCGATCGAAACGGCCCGCAGTGACCGGAATCTGCATGGTGCGCCCGACCGTCTCGGTACAGCCGGTCTCGGCGACCACGAGGGGAAGCAGCTCCGCCGCGCGCTCGCGGACCCGGTCAGCGGCAGCTGACAGGAGTCGAGCTCGCTCTTCGGGCGCAGTCTGCGACCACGCCGGGAACGCCTCCGCCGCGGCACGGGCCGCCTCGTCGGCCTGAGCAACCGAGGCCTCCGGCGCCATGCCCACGAGCTGTTCGGTCGCGGGGTTCACGACGTCGTAGGTACCGTCGGCACCAGCCTCCCAGGAACCGCCGATGAGGAGCGGGAACTCCCTGTCGACGTACGACGTGCCGGTGGCGACCGCGTCGGCCATGGCCCACACCCCCTCTAGACGGCGAACGCGCCGGACTATAACCGGTTCTATTTCCGGGTGCGGCAGGTCCTGGGCGCCGCCGGGCTTCAGAACGTGGCGTGATCGACCGAGAACCCGCCCATCGACCAAGCGGTGCGTCAGATGGGAGCGACCGGCACCGACGACACCATCGTGATCGTCGGCGCGACCGGTCAGATGGGTACGGCGCTCCAACAGCGCCTCGGCTCCACGCGCGCACGTGTCCGACCGGTCAGCCGGGACGACGACCTCGCCGCGGCAACCCGTGACGCGACCGTCGTGGTCCATCTCGCGGGCACCATCGCGCCCCGGTATCCCAACACCTACGAACGAGCGAACGTCGGCACCGCGCGGACGACAATCCGAGCGCTGTGCGGTACACGAGTCCGCCGGGTCGTCGCACTCTCATCTCCCGGTGCGAACACCGCGTCGTCGAACACCTTCCTGCGCACGAAGGGCCAGGCCGAAGCGTTGTTCGAGGAGTGCGGCATGCCCGTGACCACGTTTCGGTGCGCGCACATCGTCGGAACTCCGGTCGAACCGGGACCGCTCGTCACCTCGTTGCTGTCGCGGGGCGACCACCCGGTCGCGCTCCTCGGCGGCGGCCGACAGCGATGGACACCGCTGCTGCGCGAGGACGCGATCGAGGCGATCGCCTGCGCCTGTCTCGACTCGACCAGCCCGACCGGGACCTTCGATCTCGGTGGGCCCGACACCGTCACCCTCGACGACCTCGTCGACCGGGTCAACGGCCGCGAGGTCCGCAAACGTCATCTCCACGGCGCCGCCGCGCACGTGATCGCCGCGCTCCTGCCGTCGCTGCACCCCGCGACCGTCGAGATCATGGCCGCGGATTGCGTGCTCGACTCCGAGACAACCTCGGCCGCCTTCGGACTCAGCCGTCATGGCCTCGACTCGGTGTGGCCTCGCGTCGGGTCGCCGTCGACCGCCACCCCCTGACGACAGCCCGGCCGCGCCGCCACGCACCAGCAGCCCAGGCGCGAGTCACCAACAGCCCAGGCGCGAGTCACCGGCAGCCCAGGCGCCAGATGCGCCGGGACGGGTTCAGGCGGGCAGGTCGAGGCGGAGCATGCGGATCGCATTCGACCGGACGATCTTGGTGATCTGATCGTCGGTGAGGTCGCGCATGATCTGCATGGCGACCTTCTTGGTGTGCGGCCAGGTCGAGTCGCTGTGCGGGTAGTCCGTCTCGAACGTGACGTTGGCGACGCCGATCGAGTCCAGCGACTGGAGGCCGTGCACGTCGTCGAAGAAGCACCCGTAGACGTGGTCGTGGAACAGCTCCGATGGTGGCCGGCTCACGGTGTCGGCAACACCACCCCAAGCGCGGTTCTCCCGCCAGACGGTGTCGGCTCGCTCCAAGACGTACGGGATCCAGCCGATCTGACCTTCCGAGTAGGCGAGCTCGATCTTCGGGAAGCGCTCGAGCACACCCGACATCAGGTAGTCGACGAGCGACATTGCCGCGTTCATGTAGGTGAGCGTCGAACCGACGGCGGCGGGCGCGTCGGCTGACGTCGACGGCATCTTCGAGCTCGAGCCGATGTGCATGCACACCACCGTCTCCGTGTCGGCGCACGCGTCGAAGAACGGATCCCAGGCATCGGTGTGCACGCTCGGCAGCCCGAGGAACGGCGGGATCTCGGTGAAGCACACTGCGTGACCGCCGCGGGCCGCGTTGCGACGCACTTCGTCGGCCGCCAGACTCGCGTCCCACAGTTGGATGATCGGCAGCGGGATGAGTCGGTCACCCGAACCCGCGCACCACTCGTCGAACATCCAGTCGTTGTACGCCTTCACGCAGAGGTCTGCGAGCTCCATGTCCTTGGCTTCCAAGAACGTCTGGCCGCAGAAGCGCGGGAATGACGGAAACGAGAGCGACGCCTCGACCCAGTTCACGTCCATGTCGGCCAGCCGCTCGACCGGGTCGTAGCAGCCGGTGCGCATGTCGTCGTAGCTGATCGGGCTGACCGTGACCTCTTCACGAGGGATGCCGGCCGCGGCGGACAGCCGCGTCTGGGGGACCCGCAGGTCTTCGTAGTACCACCAGTCACAGTCGGTGCCGTCCTCGCCCGCCTCCGCGGCCCGGAAGTCGAACCTGCCGCCGACGAAGCTCATCTCGGCGATCTTCGTGCGCACGACCCGGGGCCCGACCTCGCGGTACTTGGCCGGAAGCCGGTCCTGCCAGACGTTCGGCGGCTCGATCACATGATCATCGACCGAGATGACCTTCGGGAAGGTGTCGGCAGTGAATTCCATCGTCGTGTGCTCCACTCGCTCGGTGCTGGTCGCTCGGTGGCCCGCGAACGCGAGCTCCGGGGCCTGCTCGCAGCCGCGAAGCCTAGACCTGACGATCCGTCAGATGTGGTGGCACACTAGGTAGATGCTGGATCTGTTGATACGCAATGGCAGCCTCGTCGACGGCACCGGCGCCCCGGCCAGACGCGCCGACGTGGGGATTCGCGACGGCCGCATCGTCTCGGTAGCCGAGCCGGGCGCCATCGATGACGCCGCGACCAACACGCTGGACGCCGAGGGCCTCGTCGTCACCCCGGGTTTCGTCGACCCGCACACCCACTACGACGCGCAGCTGTTCTGGGACCCGGGCGCCTCACCCTCCAACGTGCACGGCGTCACCAGCGTCATCGGCGGGAACTGCGGTTTCACGCTCGCGCCGCTGAAGGCGCGTGATGCCGACTACCTGCGGCGCATGATGGCAAAGGTCGAGGGCATGCCGCTTCCCGCCCTCGAGACGGGCATCGAGTGGGACTGGGAGACCTTCGCCGGCTACCTCGACCGACTCGATGGCAACATCGGCGTCAACGCCGGGTTCCTGGTCGGCCACTGTGCACTGCGGCGCTACGTCATGGGCGACGAATCGGTCGGCAACGAGGCCTCGCCCGACCAGCTCAACGCCATGGTCGAGCTTCTGCACCAGTCCATCGAAGCAGGTGGGCTGGGATTCTCGACCACCCTCTCGTACACCCATTCCGACGGTGACGGTGAGCCGGTGCCGTCGCGCTGGGCCACCCACAACGAGGTGCTCGCCCTGTGCGCGGCGGTCCGCGACCACGAGGGCACCACCCTCGAGGCGATCGTCGACGGTTGCCTCGACCAGTTCTCCGACGACGAGATCGAGCTTCTCGTCGCGATGTCGGTCGCCGGGCAACGTCCGCTGAACTGGAACGTGTTGACCGTCGACTCGCGGGTCCCCGAACGGGTGACTCGCCAGCTCGAAGCGTCGAGCCGAGCGCAGACCGCGGGTGGTCGCATCGTCGCCCTGACGATGCCGGTCATCGTGCCGATGAACATGAGCTTTCTCAACTACTGCGCGCTGTTCATGCTGCCGGGCTGGAAGGAGGTCATGAGCCTGCCGGTGCCGGAACGCATCGCCAAGCTCGCTGATCCCACCACGCGCGCGTGGATGAACGACCGCGCCCACAGCGACGAGGCAGGGGTGTTCCGCCGTCTCGCCGACTGGGGCAACTACGTGCTCGGCGACACGTACTCCGACGCCAACGAAGGCCTCGAGGGCAAGACGGTGCGCGACGTCGCCGCCGACCGTGACCAGACCGCGTTCGACACCTTGATCGACATCGTCATCAGCGACGACCTCCGCACGATCCTCTGGCCGATCGCCCCTGACGGAGACGCTGCGTCCTGGGAGCTCCGCAGGTCGGTGTGGGAGGACCCGCGGGCAATGCTCGGTGGCTCGGACGCAGGGGCCCATCTCGACCGTATGTGCGGCGCGCCGTACACGAGCCGATTCCTCGGCGACATGCTCCGCGGCCGCAAGCTCATGCCGCTCGAGCGGGCGGTGCAGCTGATCACCGACGTGCCCGCGCAGCTCTTCGGGCTGCGCGACCGGGGTCGCGTCGCACCCGGCATGCACGCCGACCTCGTCGTGTTCAACCCCGAGACCATCGGCTCGGAGCCCGCGACGCTCGTCAATGACCTCCCGGGGGGCACAGCCCGGCTCACCGCCGGCTCGCTCGGCGTCGAGCACGTCTACGTGAACGGCGTCGAGACCGTGACCGCCGGTGTCTCGACCGGCGCACGCCCCGGGACCATCCTCCGATCGGGCCGCGACACGCGAACTGTTCCGATCGCACCCGGATAGCGCCGCGCCCCGCGCCTCTTCTCCTCGCTCCGCGCCGGCGCCCGTCGTACGCGCGTGGAGACGTGGCCGAACGGTGAGCTACTGCCGAACGGTGCGCTACTGCCAGGCGGCGAGGACTGCATCGGTGGTCGTGAGCGTGGCGACAAGACTCAAGGTGTTGGTGAGCACGGCCTCGGCGTACTCTGCCGGGACCCCCGCGACCGCGTCGGTGGGCATCACGAACTGATAGCCGCGGTTCACGGCATCGAAGGCGAAGTTCGTCATGCCGATGTTCACCGACACGCCGACGCCGACGATCGTCGTGACACCGAGATTCCGCAGCACCGAGTCCAGCTGGGTGCCCGTCATCGGCCCGAGCCCGTGATATCGAGCCAACACCAGGTCCGACGGATCCACACCGATCTCGGTGGGCGGCTGCACCGCGGCGCTGCCCGGCGACAAGGGAACCGTGGACTTCTTCAACCCGCGGAACAACCGTGCGTTGCGGTTGGCGCCGAGCCGGTCGTCTCGCGTCTCGGCGGTGCAGTGGATCACGGGAACACCCGAACCGCGCGCCGCGCGCGCCAGCCGGGCACAGTGCTCGATGAGACCGACCGCCGCGGCCTCGGCCGCGAGCTGCGGGAGCACCGACGGCTCACCCACCACACCGTTCTGCACCTCTTGCAGGACGAGCGCGGTGTGACCTGGCGCGACGAGAGTGTTCAGATCAAGGGGCACAGCCTCTCCTACTCCTCGACGAACCCGGAGCTGGCACCGGGTCCGAGCGCGTGCTTCACGACCTTGCCGGAGGCGTTGCGGGGCAGCGGGTCGGTTCGCTGCTCCCAGTGAACCGGGACCTTGAAGTACGCGAGCTCCTCGGCGACCCAGCGTGCGAGCTCGTCGAAGTCGAGCCCGGCCGCACCGGGGCAGGCGACAACGACGGCCTTGACCTCCTGGCCGAGCTCGGGGTGGTCGACGCCGATGACTGCGCTCTCCGCGATCGCGGGGTGGAGCTCGAGGCGCTGTTCGATCTCCACCGGGTAGACGTTCTCGCCGCCCCGCAGGATCAGGTCGCGCTTGCGCGATGCGAGGTAGAGGCGCCCACCTTCCATCCGACCGATGTCGCCGGTGCGCAGCCATCCGACGGGCGCGAGCACCTCGGCCGACGCGTCCGGACGCCGCCAGTACCCGGGCATCACCATCGGGCCGCGAACGCAGATCTCACCCTCGGCACCGTCGGCCAGCGCGCGGCCGTCGGCGTCTCGGACCTCGATCTCGACGGTCGGCAACGGACGGCCGACAGAATCGGGAAAGGCAACGAGCTCTTCACCTGAGTTGAGCGTGGCCAGCGCCGCGCACTCCGTCTGGCCGTAGCCGAGGCCCAGGCTCGGCGCGATCCACGGCAGCGCCTCGCGGGTCTGGCGCTGCAACTCGCGCGACAACGGTGATCCCCCACCGCCGATCGTCCGCAGCGACGTGAGGTCATGGTCGGCGAGTCCGGGGTGGTTGGCGAAGCGGTGCAGCAGGGCGGTGGTGAACGACCAGCCGGTGATCCGCTCCCGCTCGATCAGCGTGCACACGGCCTCGGGATCGAAGCGCCCGGTCGTCCACACCGAACGGATCCCGCTCGCGGCGAAGGCGATGGCCGCGTTGTGCAATCCGGAGACGTGGAAGAGCGGGCTCGTGACGAGCTGGGTAGTCGGCGGCGCGCCTTCGTCCGGCGGGTTGAACATCATCATCCGCAACCCGTGAAAGAAGTTGAGACCCAACAACGCTCCGACGTTTCGATGGGTGTTGATCGCTCCCTTCGGCCTTCCCGTGGTGCCGCTCGTGTACAGGACGATCGCCGGGTCGTCCTCGGCGATCGGCTGGTCGGGCAGGTCAACACCGGGTCGAGCGCGCCAGATCGCGTCGAAATCGCGCTCGATGACGATCGTCGGCACGCCGGGATCTTCGCCGTCGAGGCGGGCGAGACGACGCTCGTCGGCCACGAGCACGGTCGGTTCGGAGTCAACGAGGCCATAGCGGATCTCGGGACCCGTCCACCACCCGTTGAGCCCGACACCGATTGCGCCGAGACTGACCGTGGCCCAGAACGCCACGATCCACTCGGGTGAGTTCGCACCGAGGAGCGCGACCCGGTGGCCGGGCCCGACCCCGTAGTCGTCTCGCAACACCGCCGCGGTCGACGCCACGAGCTGGGCGTGCTCGGCGTAGGTGAACCGCCGAAGGTCCGTACCGTCGTCGAAGATCAGGTACTCGGCCTCACCGAAGCCGGCCGAGCTCACGAGGACTTCACGCAGATCATGAATCCGCTTCGCGAACGCGGACATCCGCTCACCGGCGACGTCCGCCTCGACGAGCTCGAACGCGCCGCCGGGTGCGAGCAGCTCGGCCTCGATCTCGGCCAGTCGGGGTGGGACTCCGATCGGTACGTCAGCCATGCCGGCGGTCAGAGTATCGGCCCTCGGTCGGCCGGCGACGTCCGCGGCTCCAGCTCGACGGCGCACCGGCCGATGAGATGCCGTGCGTTCTCGCGGCACGGCCACGGTGATCCTGACGCTCGGTCTCCTGGGCGCGGGTCTGTCGGCTTTCCTGGGCGGCGTCTCGGCCACGGCGCTGCACGAGCCGGCCCTCGCGAGCACCGCGGGCGCCATGCTCGACGCCGGCTCGGTTCGCGACCCGATGCGAGCTCGCACGGCCGACGCGCTCGTTGTCGCCATTCCCGCAGTCAGCGCGCTGGATCCGGAGACTCGGGGGCGCCTCACCGACTCGGTGCTGGATCAGCCGGTGTTCGTCAACGGATTCGCCGACATCCTGAGCTCGGTGCACGGCCATGTGTTCGACGGGGAGGGCGATCCGATCCTCATGGACCCCGCGGCGGTGCGCACTGCGACCGACGCGGCCCTTGTCGAGGTCGTGTCCGACCTGGCCGGAGCAGTACCGCCGGACAGTCTCCCGGTCGTGACCATCGACACGGCGCCGATCCCTCAGCTCGACGGCTGGGACCGCGTGATCCGCGTCGGTGCGATCGTGGCCGGCGTGGCCTCGCTCGCCGCGATCGGGCTCGGGATCGCGCTCGCCCACCCGCGGCTCCGTGCGGTCGCTCGCGTCGGCCGGTGGTGTATCGGCATCAGCATCGGCGTGCTCGCGGTGTTCTGGTTCGGGCCGACGATCGTGCTGCCGATCGTCGGCGGCTGGAGCGAGGTCGGCGGGATCGCGCTGAGCGGTAGCGGCGCGCTCGTCACCCCCGCAGTGGTCGCGCTCGGGTCGGGCATCGGCGTCACCTACTTCGCCAACCGCCTCTCGAAGCTCCAACGCGAGCACACGCTCGCGACCGTGCCGAAGGCACCGACCCGCCGCGCCACCGAGGCCGACCGACGCACTGCCTGAGCGACGCGTGCAGGCCCGCGCCGGTCAGGTGTGACGCACGACCTTGATGTTGCCGAAGGCGTCGAGCACCTCGATGAACACCTCGGCATCCGTGCCGTCGGTCGCGGTCACCTTGCACGAGAACTCGGTACCGGGACGGCGCACGAAGAACTCGGAGTCGCCGCAGTCGACCGTGACGATGTCGTCGAACTCACCGCGGACGAATGCATCAGCCTTCTCCGTGGACAGGAACGCCTGGCGCCGTTCTGCCTCGATCCCGCCCCGGTCGTTGGTCTGAACAACTCGGAACGTGACCGGGAGCCCCTCGACCTGCACCGTGCAATCGGCGGTGGTCCCCTCCGAGCGCTCCGCGGTCTGCGGGCAGTCGACCGCGCCGACCATCCGCGCCGGATACCAGTCCTCGCGTTGGGCGATCAGCTCCTGCAGGTCCTCTTCGACGTCGTCGAGGGAGACCTGCGGTGCTTTGCCACCTCCGCACCCCGCCAGAACGCCGGCGGCGAACACGGCGACCACGGCAAGGGGCGTACGAACGGTCATCACCGGATGCTAGGAGACCCGCGCTCCGGCTTCGCCACGCGCGGCCGAACCGCCCGCCGGGGTACCTGACGGGCCGGTCGGCGCCCGGCCCGTCACTCGGAAGAGTCGAACCGGGTCGGGGATTCCCCGCATGACGACGGGACCGAGCTCGTCGAACTCGAGGTCGGGGGCGCGGCCTCCGATCTGATCGCGCAGCGGCGCGGACACGAGCAACTCTCCCGGACCGGCGAGCTCGACGATGCGCGCCGCGAGGTTCACCTCGTGGCCGACGAGGTCGTCTCGACGTCGGGTCGGGGTTCCCCAATGCAGGCCGACGCGCACCCCGAGCGGCGGCGCCGAGCCTCGCGCCCCGAAGCCGCGGCGCAGCTCTCGGCAGACCACGATCGCCGAGACGGGGTCGGCGAACCAGAGCATGAGCCCGTCGCCGAGCTCCTTGACGATCCGCGCGTCCTCGGGCAGCGCAGATCGCACGGCACGCTCTTGGGCGTCCAGGACCGACACCGCGACGTCGTCTCCCCATTCGGCGGTGAAGTCGGTGAACCCGACGAGATCCGTGAAGGCGATCGCGCCGGCACCACGACTCGTCGGGTCGGTCATCGTTCGCGGACCCGGATGCGCCCACTCGTCGTTCGCACGACAACTCGGCCGTCCTCTCCCGGCGGGAGATCGCACGCGATCTGTCCACTCACCGTCTCGAGCACTGTCGTGGGACACGACTCGTGCGGCACCGAGATGTCGACGGCGCCGGAGACCGTGGTCACCTCGAGCGCGGAGAACCCGTCCGCGGCGCCGAGGTCGACGCGCCCGCTCACCGCGCTGAGGTGGCCCCGGCCGACCCGTTCGCCCGCGATGCGGCCCGACTGGGTCGCGGCATCGAGCTCCGCCACGTCGCCGACCTCGATTCGTCCGGAAGTGCACTGCAGGCGCGCCGAACCCGCGCAACGATCGATCGCGATCCGACCTGATCGGGTACGAGCGTCCACGCTCGCTGCCGAGTCGATCGAGATGCGGCCCGACTGGGTGGTCACGCGTGCATCGCCGAGCTCACCGTGAAGCTCGACCCGCCCGGAGCTCGTCCCGACCACGACGTCGGTTCCCGGTGGGCACCGCACGAGGATCGGCTGGTTCTGTCCGGCGACCTCGAAGCGGTCGGAGTCGACATCGTCGCCGGACACGGTCCCACCCTCGACCGAGATGGCTCGCGGCGAGTCAGCGACGATCTTCACCGCCCCGTTGCGGCTGGTGACGCGTACGGTGCGGGGCGACTCCGCCGGTTCGGCCATGTGACCATCCTGACCGAGCCGAGCCCCTCTGGGGAGTGACGCACGTCACCCGCGGCCGGTCAGCCGGGTGCTGCGCCGCGTGGGTCAGGTCGGCCCGCCGAACGTACCCATCTCGTCGCCGATGAGCGCCTCGGCGCGCGTCTTCTCGGCTTCACGCAGGCGGAGCTTGGTCCGGGCATAGGCCGCGGTGGGCAGCGCGGCGGCCTCCGCGGCGGCGTCTTCGACTGCAGTGTCGAAGTCGGCGGGAGCCACCGCGCGTTCCACGATGCCGGTCTCGGCCGCTCGGGACGGCGCGAACGTCCGTCCCAGCAACATCGTCTCGGTGAGCCGCTCGGGCCGGATCGCCGATCGGCAGATGACCAGCGCCCAGGTCGGAAACGCCATTCCGAGCGCGGTCTCGTTGACACCGATCCGGTGATCGGCGTCGTCGAGCGCGATCCGCTGGTCACAAGCCATCGCGAGGACGGCTCCACCGGCGATGGCGTGGCCGGTCACCGCCGCGACGGTCGGTATCGGGGCAGTCCACACGGCGAGGAGGCCACGCGCGATCCTGATCAGCGTGGCCAGGCGCGCCTGCGGATCGTCACCCCGCAAGACCCCCAGGTCGATTCCGCCGGAGAACACACCGGAACGCCCCCGGATGACCAACACGCCCGCCCCGTCGGCTCGGGCGCGGTCGATCCCGTGCAGGAGCGCATCGATCGAGGCGTCGTTGAGCGCGTTCGCCTTACCGTCGTCCAGGCTGACGTGCGCCACGGGCGCGGTCACCGAGTCACCGGTGCGCGAGACGCGGCCGGCGGACGACGCCGGAGGGCCAATCGAGCAGGTCATCGAAGGTGACCCTATTGCACACTCTGTGCAGGAACCAATACTGTCGGCCGCCGTGGGCCCCACAGCCGAGACCGCCAACCGCGTCACCGGCGCGTCCCATGGGCTCCGTCGGGCATCCGAACGCGACACCGCAATGCCGGCCGACGGCCGAACCGCCCGTTCGGTCCGCACACGCGAGGCGGTCGTCGAGGCGCTGTTGGACCTGCTCTCCGAGGGCAACCCCCGACCGACCGCCCGCGAGATCGCCGAACAAGCCGGCGTGTCGGTACGGTCGGTGTACGTCCACTTCGACGACCTGGAGGACCTGTTCCTCGCGGCCACGGGGCGCCTGCTGGAACGGATCGAGCCGCTCGCCGCACCGGTTCCGAGCGACGGACCCTTGGGCGAGCGCGTGACGGCCTTCACCGCCCGCCAAGCCAAGGTGCTCGACGCGACTGCGCCGGTACGGCTCGCAGCTTCCCTCCAGGCGCCGTTCTCGCCGGTGATCGCCAGGGTCCACACCGAGGTCTACCTCGCCTCTCTCGTCGAGCTGGAACGGGTGTTCGGCACCGAGCTCGACCGACTCCGCGATCCCGACCGACGCCGCCTCCTGCTCTCGCTCGAGGTCATCACCAGCGGCACGGCCTGGAACACACTTCGCACGGACGCGCACCTGAGCTTCGCCGAGGGCGAAGCCTTGATGCGCGACCACCTGACCCAACTGCTCTCGAGGAGGCCCTGACCGTGGAAGTACTCCGCACGCCCGACGATCGGTTCGCCGATCTCCTCGACTATCCGTTCGCGCCCTACTACACCGAGGTCGCCTCGGGCGCGGGTCCGAACCTTCGCATCCACCACCTCGACGAGGGACCGGCCGACGCCGCGCCGGTGCTGTTGATGCACGGCGAGCCGTCGTGGAGCTACCTCTACCGCACCATGGTGCCGCTGCTCGTCTCGGCCGGCCATCGATGCGTCGCACCCGACCTCATCGGCTTCGGCCGCTCCGACAAGCCCGCGACATGCGCCGACTACACCTACCAGCGCCACGTCGACTGGATGGCCGAGTTCCTCACCACGAACGACCTCGGCCACATCACGCTCGTGGGCCAGGACTGGGGTGGTCTCATCGGCCTGCGGCTCGTCGCCGAGCACCCGGAGCGTTTCGATCGGGTCGTTGCCGCGAACACGTTCCTGCCCACCGGTGATCAGAGTCCGGGCGATGCGTTCCTGGCGTGGCAGCAGTTCTCCCAAGAGGCAGCGGACTTCCCGGTCGGCGGGATCGTCAACGGGGGATGCACCACTGACCTGTCGGCTGAGGTCATCGCCGCCTACGACGCACCGTTCCCCGACGAGTCCTACAAGGAAGGTGCTCGCCGGTTCCCGGTGCTCGTTCCGACTCGACCGGACGACCCGGCGTCGGAGCCCAACCGCGCCGCCTGGGCTGCGCTGCGCGAATGGCGCAAGCCGTTCCTCACCGCGTTCAGCGACTCGGATCCGGTCACCGGCGGCGCGCACGTCTCCTTGCAGTCCGAGATCCCCGGCGCGGCCGGTCAGCCGCACACGACCATCGTCGGGGGTGGTCACTTCCTCCAGGAAGACCGCGGCGAGGACCTGGCCGGGGTCGTCGCCGACTTCATTGCAGGAACACCCGACGTGAGCGACTGAGCACACCACGGTCACCAGCCGCCGTCACACGGTGATGAGCGGGACGCAAGGTCACACGCGCGAGGGGGGCGCAGGTGCCGTTGACTCAGACAGGCGTGAACACCCAGCGCCCGAAACCGCGTTGGCCCGCGGTCGACGCCGTCCGAGGCGCCATCGGCGCGGCAATCATCGCCGTCGTCGCGTTCGCGGTGCTCGTCTGGCCGATCCCCGCTCCGCTCGGCGTGATCATCAACGGCATGCTCGTCGGCGGTCGCATCGCGCTGATCGCGCTCGGCATCGCACTCATCTATCGAACCAACCGGATCGTGAACTTCGCGCAGGGCGACCTCGGTGCGGTGCCGGCTGTGCTCGGTGTGCTGCTCATCGTCAGCACGGGCCTGCCCTATTTCGTGGGATTCGCGGCCGGACTCGCCGCCGCGGTGCTCCTCGGCGTGCTCGTCGAGACGCTCATCATCCGCCGGTTCTTCCGCTCGCCGCGCCTGATCCTCACGGTCGCGACGATCGGCCTCGCCCAGCTCCTCGTCGGGGCAGGGCTGTTCCTGCCCCGACTGTTCGGCGACCAGACGCTCTCACCACGCATCGATCCGCCGTTCGCCGTCGACTTCGCGATCGGCGGTACCCGGTTCAACGCCAACGACCTCGTCACGATGATCGTCATCCCCCTGGCGTTCGTCGCGCTCGCTCTCTTCCTACGCCGGTCGAGCATCGGGATCGCCGTGCGCGCCGCCGCCGAGCGCGCCGATCGCGCCATGACGCTCGGCATCCCGGTCAAACGGCTTCACACCTACGTCTGGGTGATCGCCTCGGTCCTGGCGTTCGTCGCGATGTTCCTGCGCGCGGGGACGGTCGGCCTCCCGATCGGCAGCGTCCTCGGACCGACCTTTCTCATCCAGGCCCTCGCGGCCGCGGTGATCGGACGGATGGAACGGTTCCCGACCATCGCGGGCGCCGCGATCGGTCTCGGCGTCATCGACCAGGCGATGGCATTCCAACCCGGCAACAAGCCCGCCTACAACGACGTCGTGCTCTTCGTGATCATCCTGGTCGCGCTGGCCGTCGGCCGACAATCCTCGACGGCCCGAACCGACGCCGGGGCCGTCTCGACGTGGCAGGCGGCCCGCGAGGTGCGGCCGGTCCCCGCGGAGCTGCGGGCTCTGCCCGAGGTGCGCTGGGCCCGCTGGGGGTTGTTCGGGCTCGTCGCCGCGTTCCTCCTGACGCTGCCCATGTGGCTCTCGGTCAGTCAGCTCAACCTGGCCGGTGTGGTGCTGATCTTCGGGATCGTCGGGATCTCGCTCGTGGTGCTCACCGGTTGGGCCGGTCAGGTCAGCCTCGGGCAGATGGCCTTCGTGGGCATCGGCGCCGCGGTTGGTGGGGGCGTCACCGCCAACCTGGGCTGGGACCTCAGCGTGGCCGCACTCCTCGGCGGCGCGGCGGGTGCCGCGGTGGCGGTGGTCATCGGCTATCCCGCGCTGCGCCGGCGCGGCCTCACCCTTGCAGTGATCACCCTCGCGTTCGCACTCGTGACCTGGAGCTATGTGCTGAACCGGGCGTTCTTCTCCTCCTGGTTGCCGCCACAGCGACTCGACCGACCCGATCTGTTCGGCGTGATCGACATCAGCGGCGAAACCCCGTACTACTTCGTCTCTCTCGTCGGGCTGGCGCTCGCGCTCGCGGTGGTGCGGGCTCTCCGCGCGAGCCGTACCGGCCGGGTCCTCATCGCGATCCGCGAGAACGAGCGCGGCGCGAGGGCCTACGGCGTGAATGCGACGCGCACCACGATGGCGGCATTCGCGATCTCCGGCTTCCTCGCCGCGTTCGCCGGCGTGCTGTTCGTGCACCATCAGACCGGCCTCCTGTCCGACGCGTACGCGCCCGAGGAGAGCTTGAAGGTGTTCTCGATGGTCGTGATCGGCGGGCTCGGCTCGGTGCCCGGCGCGTTGCTCGGCGCGTTCTACGTCCGCGGTACGCAGTTTTTCCTGCCGGGCGAGTGGCAGTTCCTTGCTACGGGTGCCGGCCTGCTCCTCGTGTTGATGATCTTTCCCGGCGGGCTCGGTGCCGCGCTCTACGAGATCCGTGACTGGTACCTCCGCAAGGTCGCCGAACGACGGCTCCTCCTCGTCCCGAGCCTCGTCGGCGACCGACGGGTCGAGGAGGAGCCGGTGCCGCGCGCCGCGCTCGATGCCGCCGAGCACGCGCACATCCCGGAGACCCTCCCGTGAGCCGGCTGCGACGCGTCGCGCCGTTCTGGACCGCCGGCTGGTGGAAGGAGTGGTTCGCCGACCTCGGCGGCGGCGAACCCGTCTTCCCACTCGTCGTTCTGGTCGGGCTCAATGCGGTCGATGAGCTGGACCGCCGCGCGTTCGACGTCTTGCTGCCGAACATCCGCGACAGCTTCGGGCTCAGCATCTCGGGGATCCTGACCGTCGTCAGCATCGCCGCGGTCGCCGCGATTCTCCTGTCGGTCCCCATCGGGTTCTACGCCGACCGCAAGAGCCGGGTCGCGATCATGACCGCCGGGGCCATCGCGTGGGGCTTCTTCTCGCTGGCAACGGGGCTGGCAACGACGGTCATCCTGCTCGGCGTCGCCCGGGCGGGGTCCGGGATCGGCAAGGCAGTCGTCGACCCGACGCACAACTCGCTGCTGGCCGACTACTACGACATCGGCTCCCGGCCCAAGGTGTTCTCGCTCCACCGGATGGGCAACGCGATCGGGCTGTTCCTCGGGCCACTGCTCGGCGGTCTCCTCGGCCAGTGGCTCGGCTGGCGCGCGCCGTTCATCGTCTTCACGATCCCCACCCTCGTGTTCGTCATGCTCGCGTTCCGTATGCGGGAGCCGATCCGCGGGTACTGGGAACGCAAGATGATGGGCGCCTCCGAGGAAACGACGATCACCGAGGACGTGCCGCCGTCGTTCGCCGAGTCGTGGCGAATCATCTGGAGCGTGCGCACGTTGCGACGCATTTTCTTCTCGTTGCCGTTCCTCGCCATGGCAGTGATAGGGATCGCGAGTCTCACGTCGCTCTTCTACGAGCAGGTCTTCGATCTCGGCGCGGCCGATCGGGGTCTCGTCGCATCGGCAACCGAGCCGGCCGCGTTCATCGGCCTCCTCCTCGGCATCCCGTTCGCGACGAAGCTGATGGCCCGAGATCCCGGGCTCGTGCTCAAGTTCGTCGCGGGTGTGGGTGCGATCGCGGCGGTGGCGTTCGCGATCTATTCCCAGACGCCGAACCTCGCGGTCGCGATCGTGCTCAACATCGTGGTGTCGGGCGTGATCGCGATCGTCGCGCCGGGTATCTTCGCCTCGCTCTCGCTCGCGATCCCACCGAAGGTCCGGTCCTTCGGCTTTTCGGTCGCCGCGCTGTGGGTGCTGCCCGGCCTCGTGATCCTGCCCCTCATCGGCACCGCCGCGGACGCGTGGGGCATCCGCACCGCAATGCTGTTGCTGACCCCGGTCATTCTCATCGGCACGCTGATCATCGCGTCGGCCGCGCCCCTCGTGAAGGACGACATCCAACGGGTCTGGGCGGCCGCCGCGGCGCAATCCGAGGTGCTGTACGAACGGCGCCAAGGCCGCGTCGAGCTGCTGGTCATGCGGGCGGTCGACGTGCACTACGACAACGTCCAGGTGCTGTTCGGCGTCGACTTCGAGATCGACGAGGGCCAGGTCGTGGCGCTGCTCGGCACCAACGGCGCCGGGAAGTCCACGCTGCTGAAGGCCATCTCCGGTCTGGTCGAGCCAAGCGCCGGCGCGATCGTGTTCGACGGCCGTGACATGACCCACACGCCGCCCGACGAGATCGCGGGCCGCGGTGTGACCCAGGTGCCCGGTGGCCAGGGCGTGTTCCCCTCGCTCACCGTCCAGGAGAACCTCCAACTCGCCGCGTGGTTGCATCGCAAGGAACGCGACCGGGTCCGAGCCTCGACCGATCGCGTGCTCGACATCTTCCCTGTGCTCGCCGAGCGCCTCGACGACCCAGCCGGCAACCTGTCGGGCGGCCAACAGCAGATGCTCACCCTGGGCATGGCGTTCATCGAACGTCCCAGGCTTCTCATGATCGACGAGCTCTCGCTCGGGCTCGCTCCCAGCGTCGTCAGCCAGCTCCTCGAGATCGTCCGCGCGCTGCGCGACGAGGGGACGACGATCATCCTCGTCGAGCAGTCCGTCAACGTGGCGCTCACCGTCGCCGAGACCGCATACTTCATGGAGAAGGGCGAGATCCGCTTCCACGGGCCGACCGCCGAGCTGCTGGACCGGCCCGACGTGCTGCGGTCTGTGTTCCTCGAGGGCGCGGCCGCGCACCCGACGGCTGCGACCAACGGCGCCAAGGGCGCTCGCCCCGCCGCGCCGCCCGAGACCCCGCGCCTACCGGCCACCGCGGTGACCAACCCGACCGAGAGCAAGTCCGACGCTCCGCGCTCGACGTCGGCCTTGTCGGTCGCGCGGGTCCACAAACGCTTCGGTGGCATCGCCGCGCTCTCCGACGTGAGCTTCGATGTCGAGGCGGGCCAGATCGTCGGATTCATCGGCCCGAACGGTGCGGGCAAGACCACACTGTTCGACATCATCTCCGGGTTCCTACCCGCCGACGCGGGGTCCATCATCCTCGGTACCGACGACGGGCCGCGCGACATCACGACAACCGCGGCACAGCGACGCGCCCGGCTCGGCCTCGGTCGATCGTTCCAGGACGGCCGCCTCTTCCCCGCCCTCACCGTCACCGAGACGATCGCCGTCGCGCTCGACACCCAGGTCGACGTGCGCGACCCGATCGCCGCGGTGCTGCATCTCCCCGCAGTTGTCGACTCCGAAGCCAAGGTAGCGGCCCGAGTCGAGGAGCTCATCGAGCTGATGGGTCTCGGCGCGTTCCGGGACAAGTTCGTGCGCGAGCTCTCGACCGGCAGCCGTCGCATCGTCGACCTCGCGTGCGTGCTCGCGCACCAGCCGCGCGTCCTGCTCCTCGACGAACCTTCCAGCGGTATCGCCCAGCGCGAAGCCGAGGCGCTCGGCCCGCTTCTCCGCCGCATCCGCGACCAGCTCGGCGCGAGCGTGCTCGTGATCGAGCACGACCTCCCACTGCTCAACTCCATCTCGGACCGGATGATCGCCTTGGATCTCGGCCAGGTGATCGCGTCCGGCCCACCTTCGGACGTCATCCGTGACCCCCACGTCGTCGCCTCGTACCTCGGGACCGACGACGCCACCATCGCCCGTTCCGGCGCCGGCACCCCCGGCGCCTGACCCGCACCACGAGGAGCTCCCATGACTGCGCCCCAGGCCAACAGCTCGAGACCGTCGGTGCTGCGCCGCTACGGCCCCATCATCGCGATCGTGGTCGTGATCGCGATCGTCGGGGCCGTCGTGGCCTTGACCCGCGGGAGCGACGACGAGACCGCGTCCACCGGAGACGGAAACAGGAACCCGGGTGACGTGGCCGGGCTGCCCCTGATCTACTCCCAGGCGGAGGAGGAGGGGCGGGCCGACTCGATCGATTGGGGCCCGAACTGCAACACCGATCTCGGCCAGGTGAAGATCCCGTCGGTGTATGCCCCGTCGTGCGTCGAGCCCTATGACCCCGCCGACGGCAACGGCGGCGCCACCTCGTCCGGCGTCACCGCCGACACGATCAACGTCGTGTTCTACATGACCAATCCGAAGCTGGACCCCCAGCTCGCTGCCGCAGTCGCAGCGACGGGCGCCGACGTGGATCCGGACACAGCCTTCGAGACCGCGCAAGGGTTCGCGACCATCTACGAGCAGGTCTTC
Source organism: Acidimicrobiia bacterium (assembly GCA_035646535.1). Lineage (GTDB taxonomy): Bacteria > Actinomycetota > Acidimicrobiia > IMCC26256 > JANYLB01 > DASRPD01. Next base: position 5,481 of record DASRPD010000116.1, on the reverse strand, counting down.
GAGCTGTGGGGCCGCAAGATCAACCTCGTCCGGTACCTCGGCACCGGAGCAGGGACCGACGCCATCGCCGCGAAAGCCGACGCGAAGGCCATCATCGACATGGAGCCCTTCGCGGTCCTCGGCGGACCTAGTCAGACCTCGGCGTTTCGCGACGAGCTCGCCGCGGCCAATGTGATGTGTCTGGGTGACTGTGCAGGCGCGGTCCCCCAACCCCAGAGCGATGACATCGGTGGTGGCCTGCTGTTCTGGCCGTACGCACCGTCACCCGAACAGGCATCGCTGCTCACCGCGGCGATGATGTGCTCGCAGTTCAACGGCGGCAAGGCCGAGTACGGCGGCGACGACGTCAAGGACACCGAGCGTGTCTACGGCATTGCGCATTTCGACACACCCAACGGTGATCAGGCCACCACCTTCGCGGTGTTGCGCGACTCGCTCGAGGACTGCGGGATCGAGATCGCGACCGACGTCGTGTTCAACCTCGACCTGGCCCGCGGTCAGGAGATCGCCCGCACCACCATCGCCAAGCTCATGGACGCCGGCGTCACGTCGGTCATCTACCTGGGCGACCCGATCAACCCAACCACGATGACCACAGAAGCGACCGCCCAGCAATGGTTCCCCGAGTGGATCATCGGCCCGAACGTCTTCGTCGACATCTCGGTGTTCGCGCGCACCTTCGACCAGGAGCAGTGGCGCCACGCCTTCGGGATCGGGCTCCCGGCTACTCCGGTCGCGCAGCAGGCCCAGTCTTCGTTCGGGTTGTACGAGTGGGGCGTTGGTGAAGAGCCCCCGAACAACACCTACGGCCTCATCAGCCTCAACGTCGGGCTCGCGTACCAGGCGGTCATGCTCGCAGGCCCCAATCTCACGCCCGAGACGGTACGGGGTGGGCTGTACGCCGAACCGGTGCGCGGCGGCGGGCCCACCACCGCACGCATGTCGCGCGGCGAGCACGGCCTCTGGCCGTTCCTCGACAACTACGGCCTCGACGACGCCACCTTGTTGTGGTGGAACCCCGACGCCGTGGGCGAGGATCACATCGGCAACGAAGGTGTCGGCCAGTACGAGTACGTGGACAACGGCAAGCGATACACCCTCGACGGCTGGCCGACACGCAAGCTCGCACTGTTCGACAAGTCGAGCTCGATCACGATCTTCGAGGAGCTCCCGAAGATCGACCAGCCGCCCGACTATCCGCCCCTCGAGAGGTAGGCCCCGGATTGGCCCGACAGCCCGACGGGGGTATCGGTGCAGGCAGGAGTCAGTCAGCCGTTGCCCGACCCGGTGGCGCGGTCGTCTCCCGGCGGCGAGTCCAAGGCACAGGGGTCGACTCGCACCCAACCCTCGCCGGCCACGTAGCGCTTCACGACTCGGGCGGGGTTGCCCACCGCCACGGAGTAGTCGGGGATGTCACCGCCGACCACCGAGCCGGCACCGATCACGACGTGGCGCCCGATCGTCGCACCGGGGAGCACCACCGTGCCGTGACCGAGCCAGGCACCCGATCCGATGACCACCGGTCGCGGCGGGGCGAACTGGGCGCTCGGCGGGACGCTCGTGTCCTCATAGCCGTGGTTGGCGTCGGTGACATAGACGTGGTGGCCCGTCCAGACGTCGTCACCGATCTCGATGGACTCATGCCCGACGATGCCGCTGCCCTTGCCGATCAAGCAGCGGTCGCCGATCGTGATGACCGTGTCCCGGTCGAGAACGTGACCGGGACTGATCCCGGCCGAGAGCGTGGCGTACGGCCCGATGACCGTGCTCGCCCCGATGCGGATGGAGCCCTCGCCGTACAGCGCGGCAACAGGAAAGCACAGGGCGGATCCGTGACCGAAGTGCCCGAACGCCCGCGCTCGCCGCTGATCAGGTCCCATCGTGGCGCGCCGGGTCAGCTGTTCCCAGCCGGTCTGGAGGATCGTCGCGAGCGCGGCCCGCGCTCGGCCACCGAGTGAGGGCGGTCCCGGCGCGGCGGTCATCGCGCCGCCTCCGACCGACAGCTAGCTGAAGGCGGGGACACGTACTCCCACACCGTCGAGGTACCGCGCCCACGCGAGCTCGTCGAACGCGTCAACACCGTTGGCCGGATTGGGCTGGGCGCGGAACCCGAGCCCCGCGGGACCGCCGCAGGGTGCCGAGATCGGGTCGATCACCTGGTCGAGGTCGAAGCCGACATCGTCGTCGACGCTCTCCCTCGCGAGGCTGGCACCGATGTTGTACGCGTTGCGATCGCGCCGCGTCAGCCACCACGGGGCGCCCGAGCCGACGAAGCCCCCTTCGTACTCGGCACCGAGGAACCGCCATTGGATGAACCGCAGGATCGAGGTGTGATCGTACATTCGGTGGTCGACGAAGTTTGGCCGGGCGAATGGTGACGCGAGCATCGTCGGTACGCGGAAGCCGGCCTGGGAGAAATCCTCCTGGTCGTCGGCGCTCGTGCGATCGTCGTCGAAGTGGGGCGGCGCGACGTGGTCGAAGAAACCGCCCCACTCGTCGTAGGTGACGATGAACACGCCGCTCTCCCAGTGCGGCGACTCCACGAAGGCCTTGCACGCGTCCCGGATGAAGCCCTGCCCGCCGCGCACGTCGGCGAGCGGATGGTCGTCGGTGCGGTTCTCACCGATGAACGCGGGGTCGACGAAGGTGACGTTGGGCAATGTTCCCGCCGTGCATGCTTCGTAGTACTGCGCGATCGGGCTGGCATGGGCCATGCCGCGCGCGCCCCACAACGCCAGGGTAGGAAGGTCGGAGTAGTAGTACCGGGCCGGGACGTTGGCCGCGTCGAGCCGGTCCCAGATGGTCGCCCACTGAAACCCGTCGGATGTCGGCGGGAAGGCGTTCGTCTTGTTCCCGCCCGACTGGGCCGAGTGGAGGTACTCCCGGTTGGGATAGGTGGGCCCGAGGACCGAGCAGTGGTACCGGTCGAAGGTCGTGAAGCGCTTCGCGAGCGCGGCGGTGATCGCCAGGTCGGGTGCCCGGTAGTAGCCGAGTGCGAACTGGTCGTTTCCGCTGCCCGCGGCCAAGAATCCGTGGTCCCGTTGGACGCGCCCCGAGCTCCAGCTGTGACCCGGGTCGCCAAATCCGCAGCCGCGCCACGGATTCGTCTGGCCGGGCTGTTGGAACAGGTGGGACGTCGCCACCGGGGTGCCATTCGGGTCGGGGTAGGTCTGGGCCTGCTCCCCGTCGATTTGAAAGTCGTGCCCCCAGCGCCGCCGGCCCGCACCCACGTACCGGGCGTCGTCGGCGAGCCAACCGAGGTAGTGATCGAACGAGCGGTTCTCCATCATGACCACCACGATGTGGTCGATCGGCGCGGACGGGGCCGGGAGATCGAGGATGCTGCCGAGCGGACCGGTGCCGGGCCAGTCCTGAAACCACTTGCAACCGCTCAGGCTGCCCGCCGCCAGCGCGGCACCGCCGAAGATCCCCGCCCGCTTCAGGAAATCACGTCGATCGAGATCCATCATCGCCCCCTGGGTTCCGACGCCGTGCCTGTCGGGGGCATCCTCGCACGTCTGGCCTGTCCCAACTCTCGTCCATGCCGGTCGCGGGCCATCCGCCGAATTACACTGATGTCGTTCGCAGCATGCCGGGCACCGAGAGGAGACAGCCATGGGACGCCAAGCATCCGAGACCGCAGAAGTCCACGTCGCAGAAGTTCACTTGGAGGCCTGCGTCGCTTTCGTGGGTGACGGCGACACCGCCGACGGGGTGTGTCTCGTGTGCGGCCACAGCGCCGACCAGCACGACGACCTCTTCGAGTTCCTCCGGGCCGGCGAGATCAGCGGGGTCGTCGCCGCGTAGACCCGCACGACCACGACCCCGACGGCGCGCGACGCGTTCACCGCCCCCGACGTCGTCGAACGCGTCGCCCTCCTCGGCGACCGGCATCGGGACAACCCGGAACGCGACCGGAGGCTCCGGGTTGCCTAGCCTGCCGACCATGGCTGACGGTGGCGCACGGGATCTGGAGGGCTCTGTCGCGATCGTCACCGGCGCAAGCCGGGGCGTGGGTGCGGCCACCGCGGTCGCGCTGGGCGCCGCGGGCTGCGCGGTCGCGTGCGCGGCGCGCGCCACCGACGAGTCGCCCCTCTCCCTGCCGGGCACACTCGACGAGACGGTCCGTCGGATCGAAGTAGCCGGCGGTACCGCACTCGCCGTGCCCACCAATCTGGCCGACGACGAATCCGTCGAAGCGATGGTCGCGACCACGGTCGAGCGCTTCGGTCGAGTCGACATCCTGGTGAACAACGCGGCGATCACGTTCCCGGGCGACATCGAGCTGGCGATGCGGCGCTTCGACCTCATCTTCTCGGTCGACCTGCGAGCCCCGGTGATCGCGGCGCGCCTCGTCGTGCCGGGGATGATCGAACGAGGCCGTGGCGCCGTCGTGAACGTGTCGTCCGCCGCCGCGCTCAACTACTTCCCCGGCCAGATGGCCTACGGGATGGCCAAGGCCGCGCTCGAGCATTTCACCCTGTCGCTCGCCGCGCAGCTCCAACCACACGCCGTTGCCGTGAACACGTTCCGCATCGACGTACCGGTGGCATCCGAAGGCTTCCTCGCCGCCCTGGCCGACGTCGACCACTCCGACTGGGAGCCCCCCGAGGTCGCGGCCGAGGGGATCGTGTGGATGCTCCGGCAACCGCCGTCCTACACCGGCCACCAGGACGGGATGGCCGAGCTGCGCGCCCGCGAGGGGATCATGGCCTCGCGGTCCGCGCGCCCGCACGTACAGGGACCCGATCGCGTGACCCGCTCCGCGCTTCGCCTGTGACGGTCCGCTCACCGCGCGACGCCCAACGCAGCCGCGTCTACCGGGCCGAGAGCCCGCTGGCCGGACGACGGTTCCGTGAGCTGGGCCAATGCGCCGCTTTCGCTGATGCGGTCGTCGGGTCGCTGTGGTGGCAGGTTCGCTTCCCCCAGCTCGACCTCGGTGACGTCCCGCGCCTACGCCCCGGCCACGGGGCCCGCCAGGCCTTCTATCGGGTCGATCCGGACGGTCCGACGATCACGCTCCCCCGCCGCTACCGGACGTCGTCGGTGGTGCTGCACGAGCTCGGCCATTGGGCGCTCGACGACCAGCCCGATCTTCCCCATCACGGCCGCACGTTCGCCCGCCTGCTGCTCGACGGGACCGCCGAGTTCGGCGGTGACGAGCGCGCCGAGGAGCTCCGGGCCGCGTTCGCCGGCGAGCGGGTGCACATCGGCAAACCCCCGCGACTCGGGCCCGACGGGATTTGGCACTACGGCTGGGACGAACGGCTTCGGCTCGGCCGGGGCCGCAGGCTCACGCTCCACTGCACCGACGAGCCACCGGTGACGGGGGTCTACGAGGTCTCGGAACGGTCGGGCTCCCTGCTCGTCGTCCGCACCGGCGCCGAGACCCGCCGCCTGCGCACACGGACCGTGTTCGACGTCCGCGCCGCCTGACTCACCCATCGCTCCTGACCCACCCATCACTCCTGACCCACCCAT
>DASRPD010000115.1:0-62236 GCA_035646535.1 Acidimicrobiia bacterium | reverse complement strand
CGGTACCCAGGGAGCCCCTGTGGCGGGTCGCGAACATGGCCCGAGGCAAGTACTGGCGCGACCTCGGCAACACCCCCGGGCACATTCAGCACTGGGGGCGTCGAAGCTTCGCCGCGCGCGTCGCGTGCCACTTCGACATCGTCTCGGTGGCGAGCCCACCGCCGTGGACGATGGTATCGGCGGAGATCCGCCACTAGTCGGGTTGCGGTCCGAGCGGGGCCCGGCTCCGACTCCCGCGAACGAGCGCCGCGCCGATCAGCGCGCCCGCGGCGTCGACGACCATGAACGCGACCCGAGCCGCGATCGCGATCGTGGCGCTGGTACCTGACGGGATCCCGTTCCCGATGAGCGCGATAAAGGCGGCTTCGCGCACGCCGACACCACCTGGGACCGGCACGACCACGAACCCGACCACCCACGAGAGGATCGCGGCCGGCGCGACGGTCATCCAATCGGCCGACGGGTCGAGAGCGCGAGCAACGCACCACGTCGAGGTGCCGATCAGGAGCCAGGCGGGTACATAGAGCGCCACCAGGCCCATCGATGCCGACCATCGCGGGACCCGTACCCGCAGCTCGCGCTTCATGATCCGCTCCCCGTGCCGGATCAGCCATCCGAGGAATCGGTGGTGCAGCGCGGCGATGCCGGTGGGCAGGAGGACGAGCACCCAGAGCGCGGTTTTGTCACCCTCGCCGAGGAATCGCAGCGGTACGAGGACCGCGGTGACGAGCATCGCCGAGAGGTACAGCGCCCCGAGCGAGAGCGCCACGCTGGCGTAGGCGGGTGCGCGCGCCAGTCCCCCGCGGCGTGCGAGCTCACCGCGTCCGACGACCGGCCAGAAACCTCCGGGTACGTACTTGCCGATCTCGCCGACGAAGTACCAGATGACGGTGTGCCCGAGATGTGCGTCGATTCCGACCAGGCGCAGCGCTCGACGCCACGGCAGCGCCACCGCCACCATCGCCGCGCCCGCAACGACGACGCCGGCCACGAGCCACGCAGCTCGGGCGTTCCGGAGCACGCCTTCGACCTCGGACCACTGGCTCGTGATCGCCCGGACCACGAACACGCCACCGAGGATCGCGACGCCGAGACCGATCGCGGTGGAGACGTGGGCCCAGCGTCGAGACTTCACGCTCGATCCACGGCGGCCGGCTCGGTCGTTTCCGAGGGTCCGGTCACGCGCCCGATCGACCGACCCGGTCGAGGGTGGCCTGCGCCTCGGCGACGATCTGTTCGACCAGCTCCGCCGCGGGTGTCAACTCGTCGAGCGCGCCGACGCCTTGTCCGGCGGGAAAGCACTCACGATTCGGATCCACGACGGTCTGCTCGTCCCCACCGAGGTTCATCCAACCACCGTTGATGGCGGCGAGGAGCTGCTGAGGAAAGGGCTCGAGCTGGTCCGGGTGGTCCTCGAAGAACTGCGTCTGGTCGTTGCGCACCGCCCGAAGTGTCTTGCCGGTGAAGGCCCGGCTGATCACGGTGCCGTCTTCGCCGGTGGCCAGCAAGGCGTCCTTGTAGCCGGGCACGGCGCGGGCCTCAGGCGTCGCGATGAACCGGGTCCCGATCCACGCGCCGTCGGCTCCGAGCGCGAGAGCCGCGGCCAGCCCGCGACCGTCAAAGATCCCACCCGCGGCCACGACGGGCACGCGATCACCGACCGCGTCGACGACCTGGGGCACGAGCGGCATCGTCGCGACGGTGCCGGTGTGACCACCGGCCTCGGTGCCCTGTGCGATCACGAGATCGCAACCCGCCTCGACCGCACTGACCGCGTGACGCACCTTGCCGCACATGTTGGCGACGAGCACACCGTGGTCGTGGCAGATCTCGATCGCGTCGCGGGGCACGCCGAGCCCGGCGACGAACAACGACGCCCCTTCGCGCACGAGGCTCTCGACGTTGCTCACCACCTGGTCGGGGATCGCCGTGAGGAGATCGACGCCGAAGGGCTTGGCGGTCCGGGTACGCACCGCGCGCATCTCGGCGACCATCTCCGCGGGTTGCATCGTCGACGCGCCCAAGCATCCGAAGCCGCCCGCCTCCGACACTGCGCCCGCGAGCGCGTGATAGGAGACACCTCCCATTCCGGCGAGCATCACCGGGTGCTCGATCTGCAGGATCTCGGTCAGGCGGGTCAGCATCACCGGCGAGGCTAACGTCGTCGCATGGCTCCGGTCAGTCCGCTCGTCGGCGTGATCATGGGTAGCGACTCCGACCTGTCGGTCATGCAGGCCGCACTGGACGTGCTCGACGAGCTCTCGATTCCCCGCGAGGTCCGGATCGTGTCCGCGCACCGCACGCCCGACGTGATGGTCGACTACGCAACGACCGCCATCGACCGGGGCCTCCTGGTGATCATCGCGGGCGCCGGCGGCGCCGCACACCTGCCCGGCATGACCGCAGCCATGACGGCCCTGCCGGTCATCGGAGTTCCGGTCCCGCTCGGCCAGCTCGACGGATTGGACTCCCTGCTCTCGATCGTCCAGATGCCGGCCGGCGTCCCCGTCGCGACGGTCGCCATCGGCAACGCCCGCAACGCCGGGCTCCTGGCGGCGCGGATCCTCGGGACCGCCGACCCCGCCCTGCGCGAACGCGTGGCTCGCCAGCTGGATGAGTCGGCCGAGACGGTACGGACCAAGGACACCAAGCTCCGCGCCGAGTCCGCCGGCCCGTCGACCTAGTCCCCACCGCCGGGTAACGACCCCCGTTGGTGCGCGCGCTGAGCCTCTGACCCCACTCACCGCACCGACGTGAGGTGGGCGGGCGAGATTCAGTCCGAGATGGCCTTCAGCACGTCGAGCTTGGCGGCGCGCCGCGCCGGGAAGTAGGCCGCCGCGATCGCCAGCAGCAACGCGACCAACACGATCACCGACAGCTGAATGCCCGGAGGGGCGAACTCGGAGATGCCCTGATCCTTCAGTGCCTCCACGATGGCCCAGCCGAAGAAGAGCCCCAACCCAAGCCCCAACACCGTGCCGAGCAGGGAGATGATGACCGCCTCCCACCGGATCGTGGACTTGAGCTGGGCGCGGGTCATCCCGACGGCACGCAACAACCCGAGCTCGCGGGTGCGCTCCACGATCGACAACGCCAGGGTGTTGGCGATCCCGATTCCGGCGATGATCACCGCAAGCGCCAACAACGCGTAGATGAGGTTCACGATCTGATCGATCTGAGCCTCCTGGGCCTCCTTGAACTCGGCCTGGTCCTGGAGGTCCGCCGTCGGGTACGCCTCGAGCACGGGTTCGATCTCACGCCGGCCCGCGGCCGCGCTCACACCGGGCTTCAACGACGCGTAGACCTGATTGTCCAACTGCTGGGGGAACAGGTCCTGGTAGGCATCGAGCGAGATGAAGTAGTCGCTCAGACCTTCCCGCTGACCGACCTCGTAGATCGCGCCGACGTCCATCTCCCGCTTGCCGCCGACCGGGAACTTCACCTCGAGCGAGTCACCGACCGCAAGGCCCTTGTCGTTCGCCACCTTCTCGGACACCGCAATCTGGTTCGGGCCGAGCGCGTCGAACTCGGAGACGTCGAGGGGGCCGAGGTCGAACAGCTCGTTGGTCGCGCCCGGATCGCCCGACACCAGGAACTTCCCGGAGCCGTCGACCTCGAACGCGCCGAAGCGCAAGCCGCTCGCTGCCGCGATGTCGGGGAGCCCACGGATCTCGGTGGCCAAATCGGGGCTGAAGCCGCCGCCGAAGCCGCCGCCCTTGGTGTTGATGACGTAGTCGGCCCGAAAGGCGCGGTCGATCTGGAGGCTGATCGACTTCTTGGTCGAGGCAGCAAAGACCGTGATCAGTGCAACGAGCGCGACGCCGATCATCAGGGCGGCCGCGGTCGACGCCGTGCGCTTCGGATTGCGGACCGCGTTCTCGCGCGCCAACTCGCCTTCGACCCTGAATGCGGCGAGCGCGGCAATGACCATGCTCACGCTCCCCGCGCAGGCAAGGACCAACAGTCCGACCACGACAAGGAGCAAGACAGCGACGCCGGCTCTCCCATCCACGAGCCGGCTGATGACCGCGATGACAAGAGCGACCGCGCCAGCAGCCGACGCGATCGCCAACAGTCCGCCGGCCACAACAGAAAACCCCGCAACCGGCCGTGATCCGAGCACGCGGCTCACCGGGCGGGCGATCACCGGACCCAGCAGCGCGACGCCGAGGAAGATCACGACCATCCCGAGACCGACGAGCGCGATGGCGTTGTCGAGACTGGCGAACAACCCGACGAACAGGGCGACGACGCCCAGGGCCGTCACGGCCAAGCCGCTGACAATCCGCACCGCACTCTGACCGGTGCCTTCGATCGATACGTCGCGCATCGCCGCGATCGGTGGGACCCGGGCGGCGCGCCGGGCCGGGAAGACCGCGGAGACAAACGTGACGCCGATGCCGACCGCGAGCGAGACGATGATCGTGCGGGACGCGAGGACGGTGCCGCCGGCAGGGATGTCGATGCCGAGCCCCGCGAACGCCGCCTTGAGCCCGGCGGCGAGCAACACTCCCGCTGCGACTCCGATGACGGAGGCGATCACCCCGACCCCGACGGCCTCACCCAGCACCGAGCCCAGGACCTGACGGCCGGTGGCGCCAATGGCCCGCAGCAACGCGAGCTCGCGCACGCGCTGGGCGACGATGATCGAGAACGTGTTGAAGATGAGGAAGCAGCACACGAAGAGCGCAACGAGGGCGAAGATCAGCAGCGCGGTGTTGAAGAAGGACAGGCTCTCCTGGATGGTGTCCTGATCCTCCTTGGTCAGCTCCGCGCCGGTGATGACCTGGATGCCGGTCTCGTCGATCTCGGCTCGGATCTCGTCGACGAGCTCGGTCTGCGAAACCCCGGACGCCGCCGCCACCGCGATGCTGTCGAACTGGTCGGGCGCCGCGGCGACGCGCTGCACCTCGGCCGTCGTGAACAGTACGGCGCTCGCACCACCGGGAGAATCGACATCGCCGAACTTCACGACGCCGGTGATCGTGTACTGCGCCGATGGGGCCTGGGTCAGGACCGCGATCGACTCACCAATGCGAAACTTGCCCTCGTCGGCGGAGCCCTTGTCGATGACGATCTCGTTGTCGGCACGCGGCGCGCGACTGTTCTCGCCCTTGTACTCCACCAACGTCCAGGGGTTGAGCCGGTCGAACGGGCTCCAGTTGAAGCCGAAGGTGGGCGGACCGTTGCCGGGGCTTCCGATGGCGTCACCCTCGGCGTCCACCATCTGGGCGTAGATCCCGAGCTGGCCCTGGACGACCGCCTCGCCGTCCTGGTGCGCGACGGGGTCGACTCGGGCGATCTCGCTCACCAGCGACCCGGGAATGCGCTCGCGCTGGGTGCCCGAGAACTGGTCGTCGATCTTGGAACGCGACCGCACGGACGCGTCAGTGCCCTCGTTCACGTTCGCGAACAGCTCGTCGAACGTCCTGCTGATCGTGTCGTTGAGGACCAAGGTGCCCGAGAGGAACGCGACGCCGAGGATCACCGCGAGCGCGGTCATGCCGAAGCGGAACTTGTGCGCGAGGAGTCCCTTGATCGTGATCTTGAACACGGGGTTACTCCCCGAAGCTCTTCATCCGATCCAGCACGCGCTCCGCGGTGGGATCGACCATCTCGTCGACGATCGCCCCGTCGCCCAAGAACACCACTCGATCCGCGTAGCCCGCCGCGTTGGGATCATGGGTCACCATGACGATCGTCTGGTGCAGATCCCGCACGGCCCCCTGCATGAAGCCCAGGATCTCGGCACCGGAGCGCGAGTCGAGGTTGCCGGTGGGCTCGTCGGCGAAGACGAGATCGGGCTGGGCGAGCAGGGCGCGCGCCACCGCGACCCGTTGCTGCTGGCCGCCGGACAGCTCACTGGGACGGTGGCTGAGGCGGTCGGCGAGGCGCACGGTGTTGACGACCTGGTCGAAGCGGGCGCGCTTGGGCTTGCGGCCCGCGAGCGACATCGGCAGCGTGATGTTCTCCTCGGCGGTCAGCGTGGGGATCAGGTTGTAGGCCTGGAACACGAATCCGATCCGATCGCGGCGGATCAGGGTCAGCTCCTTCTCTTTCGCCGCGCTGATCTCGACGTCACCGAGGAACACCTGACCCGAGGTCAGCCGATCCAGGCCGGCGAGGCAGTGCAGCAGCGTGGACTTCCCGGATCCCGACGGTCCCATGATCGCGGTGAAGGCACCTTGGGAAAACTCGACGCTGACGTCATCCAGCGCGCGCACCTCCGCCTCCCCCGACCCGTAGATCTTGGACGCGTGCACCGCGCGCGCCGCCACCGCTGACGACGCGGGCCGGGATTCGACGATCGGGGAACTGCTCACGATGGCCTCCAGGAGGCGAGGGAAGAGACAGGGGGAGCGTGTGGCACCAGGCTAAAGCCCGGAGGTGCTACTCGACGGCACTGGGTGCGTCACGAAAGTACGCCGCGCGAGCCATGGGCCGTGCGGGTGTCACTCGCGTGACGGATCGGCACTCGCCGACGGTTGGGCATCGGCAGTGGCGCCTGGCCGCGCGGCAGCATCGAGATCTTCACCGGGTTCACCACCGGGTTCCGCGCCGGGTCTGGGCGCGGGTTTCGGCCGTCGGCCCAACCACACGAACCACGCGCAAGCCGCGAGGAACACGACGATGCTCACCCACGCGTTGATGCGTAGACCGGCGATGACGTGGGCCGGATCGGTCCGCATGTTCTCGAACACGAACCGACCCGCGGTGTAGAGCGCAATGTAGAGCGCAAACGTCTGACCCCTGCGGTGCGACGGAATGCGATCCGCCCAGAGCAGCACCGCGAACAACAGGAAGCACCACAACGACTCGTAGAGGAAGGTCGGGTGGAAGGTTGCATAGGCCTGGTACTGCTCGGGGCGATGGGCAACGTCGATCTTGACCGCCCAGGGAAGCGTCGTGGGCCGACCGAACAGCTCCTGGTTGAAGTAGTTCCCCCAACGCCCGATGCCTTGGGCCAGCACGACACCGGGGGCAATCGCGTCGAAGAGCGCGAGCGTGTCGAGGTGGTGGCGGCGCGCCAGGATGATCGCGGCGATCGCGCCACCGGCCACCGCGCCCCAGATCGCGAGGCCGCCGTTCCAGATCTCGAACGCCTTGAGCGGGTCATCGGTGTAGAGCTGGTAGTCGGTGATCACGTGGTACACGCGGGCGCCGATCACCCCGGCAACCACGATCCACACCGCGATGGACGAGATCTCCTTGGGGTCGTGGCCCATCCGCTTCCAACGAGCCTCGGCGATGTAGGTCGCGGCGACGACACCGACGGCGAGCGTCAGCCCGTAGAGGTGCAGCGGGAGCGGCCCCAGGTTGAAGACACCGTTGGAGGGGCTCGGGATGAAGGCAAGCGCAGTGGGGAACACCGCGGGTCATGCTAGGTGGCGCAAGACGCGGGCGTGGCTCAGCGTCGACCGTTTCCCCGCGGCACCGGCGGCCAGGATCGCCGCACCTGCTGACGCGGCCTGGCCGACGCACGTCGTGGCGACGTCGACCCGGTTGTGCAACTATCAGGTTGCATGAATTCGCACATCGAACGGCCGCCGACCTGACGGTCGACCAGCAGACGGCACGGAGCTGGATCTCCGAGCGAGATCTTCTCGGGGACTGGCCCGAGGCGGCGGTCGAGTTCGAGGCGGTGCGCGCGTGCGGGTCATCGAGACCCAGCTGGGAGACCGGTCCGGCTCGCCCGGTCGCTCGGTGCTGAGCCCGGTATGACCGCCCGCGACGAGCGCGCCGGGCGCGTGTTCCACGCCCTCGCGGACGCGACGCGCCGTGAGGTCGTGAGCAGGCTCGCGCAGGCGCCCGCGACCGCGACCGAGCTCGCCGGTTCGCTCCCGGTCAGCCGTCAGGCGGTGGCGAAGCACCTGCAAGCGCTCGACGCCGCCGGCCTCGTCGCCCGGTCACGCGTGGGTCGCGCGGTGCAGTACGAGCTGAACCCCACGGTCTTCGACGAAGCCATGGCCTGGATGGCCGAGACCGGCACCCGCTGGGACGAGCGGTTGCGACGTCTGCAAGCCCGCGCCGTCTCCCCGTCCGGAGCACCCCGGAGTCGTCGAGACCGATGACCCGACCGAGCACGCTCCCGGAGCCGGTCCCACCGGGTCCGGGCCAGGAGTCGGCGTGGGACTATCCCCGACCGCCTCGCTTGGAGCCGGTGACAAGGCGGCTGCGGGTCATCTTGGGAGGCGAGACGATCGCGGAGACGATCCGGGGCTACCGCGTGCTCGAGACGAGCCATCCGCCGAACTACTACTTCCCCCCGGCCGATGTCGTCCCCGGCGCACTCGAGGCGGCAGACGGCGCGTCGTTCTGCGAGTGGAAGGGCCGAGCCGACTATCTGAGCGCGCTCGGCGGGGATCGCCGCGAGGTCGCGGCCGCGTGGGCGTACGCGCGACCCAGCCCGGCGTTCGCGTCAATCCGCGGCTACGTCGCGTTCTACCCGGCCCGGATGGACGCGTGCTTCGTCGATGACGAGCGCGCGGTCGCGCAGCCGGGCGGCTTCTACGGCGGTTGGATCACCGACGATGTCGTCGGCCCGTTCAAGGGTGCGTCGGGCACGCGCTCGTGGTGACGCCGGCTACTTGACCAGGCGGGACATGCGGCGGTCTGCGAGCACCTTGCCGCCGGTCTGACAGCGTGGGCAGTACGTGACCTCGTACGCGTCGTAGGAGATCCGCCGGAGTGTTCTTTCACACGTAGGGCACGGCGTGCCCGCTCGGCGATGAATCGCGAAGCGGTCTCCGAGCTTGGGCGCGGAAAGCCCACCGTCGCGGGCGCGTTCGCCATCCAGCGCGTCGGCCAGCACGGCGCGGATGGCGTCGAGCAGGCGCGCCCGGGTGTCGTCGCCGAGCGACGCGAGGGTGGCGTACGGCGAGATTCCCGCGCGGTGGAGCGCGTCGTCCGCGTAGCCGCGACCGACTCCCGCCACCGTGCGCTGGTCGCGCAACAGCGTGTGCACCCGACGCTTGTCCGCGCCCAGCCGGATCACCTCGGCGAACTCGTCCGAGTCGGGCTCCGGCCCGAGTGCCGCGAGTGGTCCGTCGTCGCCGGGCACGAGCACCCACCACTTGGCCTTGCGTTCGGTCCCGTACTCGCGGACGAGCCACGCGCGCTCTTCGTCGAAGACGAGACGGACGACGGAGCCCTTGGCGCGCGTCCGCTTGGGCGGAGCCTCGACGTCGAGCCGGCCCGCTTGGGAGAGATGGATGAGGATCCGCCCGACCGGACCGAAGTCGACGATGAGGTACTTGGCCCGCCGACCCACGCCGACGACGGCATGACCGACGAACGACTCCGGCGGAGGACTCACCGTCTTCAGCGCGGAGAAGCCGAGCGGGTCGACCCGCTCGAGGGTGGCCCCGCGAAACCCGGCATCGAGCCGTTCGGCCAGGGCCTGCATCTCGGGAAGCTCGGGCATGGTCAGCTCCGCCTGCGGTGTTCCTCCATCCGCTTGCGGATGGTCTCCCGCCGATCCTGCACGTCACGATACGTGAGACGCTCGGTGTCGGCGCTCACGCCGAGCGCGGCCTTCACCGAGTCGGCGTCGAAATCCGAGACGCTCATGTCGATGCCGAGCTCGCTCGCGAGGCGTTGGCCGTGGCGCACCGTGATCTCGCGGTGGACGTTCTCGATCTCACCGAGGATGTCGAGGTCCGGCGCGAGTGTCGCGATCGCGCCGTCGAGGAACATGAGGTTCTTGACGAAGAGCATCAGCTCCTTCGGAGCGCGGGCGCCGTAGCCGAGGAGCTTCTTGGTGAGGTCTTGCAGCTCACGCACGAGCTCGTCGGCGGAAAGGGCCGTCGGGTCGACGGGCTGGTCGAGGTCGAGGTCGGTGAACACCGCCTCGAGATCGACGTCGGGGGGAAACGCCCCCAGGTCTCGCAGCGCGCGGAGCTGGCCTCGCACGTCGCCGCTCGTCGCGCCCACGAGGAGCCAGAGAAACGCCATTCGCTGCTGCTCGTCGAGCCGCCCGGTGATGCCGAAGTCGAGCAGGACCGTCGTGCCGTCCGGACGTACCAGGAGGTTGCCGCCGTGGAGGTCTCCATGGAAGACGCCGAACACCATCGCGCCCTCCATGAACGACACGAGTCCGCCGTGGAGCACGGCTTCGGTGTCGACACCCGCTGCGCGCATGCCGGCGACGTCGTCCCACGCGAAACCGTCCAGTCGCTCCATGACCAGGACTCGGCGGGTGACGAGCCGGGGGTGCGGGCGAGGCACGATCGTGGCGCGTGCCTCGCCGTCGGTGGTCTCGGCGAGGACTCGGGCAATGTCGAGCATGTTCTCGGCCTCGAGCCGAAAGTCGAGCTCCTCGGCGATCGTCTCGGCGAAGAGCTCGACCAGCGCGGGGGGATTCGCCAGCGCCGCCACGGGGATACGACCCACGAGCAACGGCGCGAGCCATGACAAGGCTTTGATGTCGGCCCGAACGAGCCGGGCGACGGCCGGTCGCTGGACCTTGACGACGACCTCCTCGCCGGATCGCAGCCGAGCGCCGTGGACCTGGGCGATCGATGCGGCCGCGAGCGGCACTGCGTCGAACCGATCGAAGACCTCGGCCAAGGTCGTGCCGAGGTCGGCCTCGACGGTGTCGCGAATGGTGGAGAACGGCTCGGGTGGGACTCGATCGCGCAGGAGCTTGAACTCGGTCACGAGCTCGGCCGGAAAGAGGCCCTCCCCACTGGAGATGATCTGACCGAGCTTCACGTAGGTGGAACCCAGACCCTCGAAGGATCGTCGCAGACGCGCCGCGAGCCCGCGCCCCGAGTCCGAGGTATGCCGCTCCCGCAGGTACCACAGCGCGAGCGCGGCGCCGACCGACGCGACCACGCGGGCTACCCGCCCGATGGGTGGGATCGTCCCGCGTTCGAGCATGCGGGGTACCTCGGCGCGAGTCCGGAAACGGACGGCGTCGAGGCCACGGTGCCACACGAGCGCGTCGGGGTCGACGAGCCACGGCGCCGCGTCGGAAAAGGCGCCGAGGGCGAGATCGGCGGGCACGTCGTTCACGAGCGTCACGGTAACCAAGGTCACCGAGTCGGCCCGAACCCGTCCGTGGTGAGAGCCGGCGCTCGCGAGGTCGGTGCGGCGCGAGTCGGCCCCGGGACAGACGCCCGGGGCCGACTCGAGACTCGTGATGGACGCGGGCGCGGCGCTAGCAGCCGGACCCGGCCCACGGGCGCGTCCCGGACGAGGCGATCGCCTCTCGCGCCCACTGGTCCTGGACCACCGCCGGCGCGTCCTGGGCGCGCGCGTAGCCCGCGTATCCGTCCCAGGTGGAGGGCAGCGCCTGGTACGCGCCACCGGCGCCGGAGCTCGAGTTCACGGCCGAGTACCCGCCCGCCGAATCGGACTCGTGCGCCCGGATGCAGGCGAGCGTCGAGCCGGAGCCGCCCGAGGTAGCGCCCCCCGACGACGAGCCGGCCGACGACGAGCTTCGAGTCGTCTGGGCTCGCCGGACCTGCGCGGCACTCTCCGCGGCGCGAGCCTGCTCCGCGGCGATCCGGGCCGCGACGAAGCGTACGATCGCGTCACGCTGGACGAGCGTCTCCTGGTGCTCTTGGGTGGCCAGCTCCACCGCGAGCTCGAGCGGCGTCGAGGCGAGCTGCTCCGAACTTGGCGCGGCGTCCGGCCGCACCTGATGTTGGGCCACGGTTCGAGCATGAGCCAGCTGCTCGCGGGTCGCGCCGGCCGGAGAGGCCAGCACCTCGGTCGCCAGAGCGCCGACGGCGGCTACCGCAACGGCTCCGCTCAACAGCGCTCGAAACTTCCTGTTCGTCATGGTCGTTACCTTTCGGTCGTGTACTCGGGTCGTGGCCGTGCTCGGTTCCCCGCCTGCGGCCGCCCCCCGCCTGCGGCCGCCCCCTGCCTGCGGCCGCGCGCGCGGACACACGAGACTCGGGAAAGGGGGCGAAAGCCGCACAAGGGGCCTTCGAGAGAGAACGCTATCGAGGACCTGGGACGGTCAGCCAGCCGGGGGACGGCCACGTTCCGTGGTCCTTCGGCCGTACTTGACCACTGCGGGCGCGAAGTTTGGCCTACTGCTGCGGTTCTCCGGACCCCCGGAGGCGCGGATCAGCCCGCGCCAGTGACCCAAGTCACGCCGTGATTTTCTACCCTGACGGGCGTTTCGCCGGTTTTTCGACGCGGATTGCGTCCGGGCAGCCACCGAGTCCCGGGTCGTTCGAGACGGGCCGGGGACTCAGCGGGAGGATCAAGGAGGAGGGCGCAGCGCCGCGTCGAGGACCGCCAGCGCGCCCTCGACCCGACGCGACTCGACCGGCTCGCGAATCTGCAACGTGCCCATCAGCAACATCAACACGATGGACTCGAGGCCAACCGCGATCGACGCCGGGTCGATGTCGGACCGCACTTCGCCGTCGCGTTGGGCATCGGCGATCGAGGCCTCGATCTCTCGGGTGAACGCCAGGAGCGAAGGCAGCTCGAGCAGCCGGTCGATGACCTCGGGCTCCCGGCCCGACAACACCCGCTGCGCGAGCGGGTGGAGGTCGATCCGCTCGACCAGCGTCGCGAGCACCGCCGGGACGCTCGCCCGTACCGACGACTCGTCGATCCCGGCGCGAGCCTCCGTGATCAACTCATCGGCGTCCTGGTCGACCGCGGCCTTGAAGAGCGCCTCCTTGTTGGCGAAATACGCGTACACGGCCGCAGGCGTCAGATCGGCCTCGCGGGCGACATCGGAGACCGAGGCACGGCGATAGCCATCCCGGGCAAAACGATGGATCGCGATGTCCAGGAGGCGACGGCGAGTCCGGTCGCCCTTGGACGTCCCAACGGTTGTCGCCGCCGCTGTACCTGTCGCCTTGGAGGCTGCCACGGCGCTCATCGTACCGACGACCAGGAGAAACTACGAATCTTCGAATTTACTTGACTCATTGATGTTCTCATCTGATACTGGCCGTATGATCTCGACACTCGCCCCCCGGTCCCCCCGCGCCACCGACACCGGAGCGACCGGCCCGGCCGCGACCGCTCCCTCGGAACGCACGGCCCGGGTCGTTCGGCTCAACCGCGCGTCGAGCCGACGCCCCATCGAACCGGACACTCACCTGCCGTGGGGCACACTCGGCTCGGGCCAGGTGATCGCCGACGAGCTCCTCACCGTGCACGGGCTGGACCTCCGGCTCACCGCCGACCAACGCTGCCGACTGTCTCGCGAGGAGACCGCGGCCATGCTCACGATGGGCGTCCGGTTCGAGGCGACGCTCAACGCCGGCTTTGCCCAACAGGTCGCCGACGCACGCGACGTCACGGACCCGAGAGTGACCTACATGCTCCACGAGATCGGTGAGGAGGCGCGCCACTCGCGGGCGTTCGTCCGCCTGATCGCCGAGCTCGCACCAACAGCCACGAACCCCCTGGCCAACGGTCCGATCGATTGGCTGACGACGAAGGCCGCTCGTTCGGTGGCCAAGACCGACGCACTGCTGCTCGTGATGATCCTCGCCGGCGAGGAGATCCCCGATCTGCTCCAGAAGCTCGCGTCCGAGCATCCCGAGACCGACCCGATGCTCGCCGCGCTCAACCGTTATCACCGCATGGAAGAGGCCCGCCACCTCTCCTATGCCCGCACCGTCCTGCCCGAGGCGTGGGCGAGCGCCGGCCGCGTCGAACGGATACGAATCCGGTACGCGGCGCCACTGATGATCGACCAGCTCTGGCAGATGTTCGTGCACCCCGGCGTGTACCAGACCGTCGGTCTCCCATCGTTCAAGACCTGGCGGGCCGCGAACCAGCTCCCCCGGCGCATCGCGTTGCGCAAAGAGGCAACCCGTCCGGTCCTCACCGCACTGCTCGCTGCCGGGGTGATGGAGCCCGGACGCATCCCCGGGCGCTGGCGCGAGCTCTGCGGCGTCGACGCGTGGGGAGACGAGCAGGCGGCGTAGACCGGGTCCGGTCCGGATCGGTCCGGCCGCGCCGAGCCGGGTCGGACTCAGGAAGCTCGGCGCCCCATGTGTGTGCGATGGAAGTCCAAGACGCCTGCCGGGGTCATGATCAGGTTGGTGAGCGTCCGCTCGGCGTGTTCCATCCGCCACGAGAGCATCTGCTGGGCGTACTCCAACACCCGCGGCGCACACGCCGGATCAGCCGCACGGTCCTCGAACTCGTCGGGGTCGTCCTCCAAGTCGAAGAACAGTGGCGGCAGGCCGGCGAAGTGCACGTACTTGGCCCGTTCGTCTCGCAGCACGGTGAGCCAACACTCTTCCAGCTCGAGGCCGAATGCGTCCGGTGAGAACGCGTTGACGAAGTCCCGAAAGTCGAACTCCCAGTGCGCGGCGGCCGTCCGCCAGTGCGCCGGGTCGTGTCCCTCGAGGAACGGGAGCAGCGACGAGCCGTCGCACTGAACCGGGGTGGGGAGTCCGAGCCACGACAGGAGGGTCGGCATGACATCCACGTTCTCGGTGAACCGGTCGACGACCGACCCGCGGGTCACGTCCGCGGCGGCTCGAGGGTCGCGGACGATCAGCGGGATGCGGTACGCGGCGTCGAAATAGCCGAGCTTGCCCGTCAACCAGTGGTCGCCGAGCATGTCGCCGTGGTCCAAGGTCAGCATCACCAGGGTGCGGTCGAGCGCACCGCGAGTGGCCAGCCCGTCGATGAGCCGTCCGATCTGCGCGTCGACCTCGGCCATGAGGCCGTAGTACGCGGCCCGCATCCGGCGCACTCCCGCCTCGTCTTCCGGCCCGCGCAGCAAGTCGAGGCCGGTGGCGCCGGCCAGGAATGGGTGCTGGCGTCCCTCGATCTCCCAGGTCTCTCGCCGGACCGGCGCCGGGACCTCGTCCGGATCGAACATCGCGTGGTAGGGGTCGGGCGCGACGTACGGCGGGTGCGGGCGGATGTATGCCGCGTGTGCGAACCACGGCGAATCGCCCTGGCCGTCAACCCAATTGAGCAACGTCTCGGTCAGAAACGCCGACTCGCTGTCCTCGGCGCGGTACCGAGCCGGCGAGCCGGGCGCGTCGGAGACCGGCTTGTAGACGTCCGCCACGTCAGTCGTTACGTCGTAGCCGCGGGCGGCGAGCCACTCGCCCCACGGCTTCAGCGACTCGTCGAGGTCGAGCACGGCGCGAAAGCCCGGGATCACGCCCTCGTAGGTGCGCAGCCTGGGATCGTCCGCGTCGAGCTCACGCGGGTCGGGGCTCTGGTCGGTGTAGCCGAACAGCACCGGGTCGAAGCCGTGCCGGCGGACCTCGAGCGCGAGGTTCGTGAACCGCGCCGCGAGCGGCGTTCCGTTCAAGGCCGAGCGGTGGTTCGACAGGTGCTGCCCCGTGAGGAGTGACGCTCGGCTCGGACCGCATGGCGCGGCCTGGGCGTAGTGATTTCGGAACAGCACACCTTCGCCGGCGAGGCGATCGAGGTTCGGGGTGCGAACAGTGGGGTGTCCGAGGCAAGAGAGGCACTCGGCACGCCACTGATCGACGGTGATGAGCAGCACACGATCGGGCTGGTCCACGGGGCGTGAGGCTAGCGTTGCCGTCAGGGATCTCGCGAGTGTGCCGGCCGGGAGGACGCGAGTGGGGCACGTCTTCGTATCGCGAAGCCACCGGCCGCCGGCGGTCTTTTGTCGCGGAGCAGCTCGCTCGGTCTTGGCACTCGTCGCGCTGCTGGCGACACTGATCGTGGGTGGCGGTGTCGCCCATGCGGCCGCCGCGGAGCTGTCGATCACCGAGACCGGCTTCGGGCCGCGGAGCATCGAGATCCCCCCGGACACCGACGTGATCTGGACCAACGACGGCACGGGCACCCACGACATCGTGTCCAACGGTGGGGACTTCGCCGCTTCCGGTGCTCTCGCGCCGGGCGAGTCGTACACCGTGACCTTCGACGCTCTCGGCACCTACCCGTACCACAGCTCGGTCGACGCGGGGTTCTCCGGCAAGGTGATCGTCACCAACAACGCGCCGGCCTCGATCGGGAACGTGCCATCCGCCGAGACGGTCGAACCGGGCGCGACCCAGGCCGTCCCGACGGCACCCGACGTCGCCACATCGACACCGACCGAGATGGCCTACACCGGCACGGCCGAGAGCATTGGCCTCGCGGTCCTCGGCGCGCTCGTGTTGTTCATGGGCTGGGCGTTCGCGACCGGTTCGGGTCCATCGCTCAGCCGCGTCGAGCCATGGCGCATCCTCGCGCTGGCCGACC
Source organism: Acidimicrobiia bacterium (assembly GCA_035646535.1). Lineage (GTDB taxonomy): Bacteria > Actinomycetota > Acidimicrobiia > IMCC26256 > JANYLB01 > DASRPD01. Next base: position 46,063 of record DASRPD010000115.1, on the reverse strand, counting down.
CACGCCACTGCGGGTTCACCGACGAACGACTTCCGCGTGGCCGGTGGCGGCGTACGCCTCGGAGCACGACCCAGGCGAACCTCTTGCCGCTTGCCGCAACGATCCGGCCGCGCGCCGCGCGCCGATCTCGATCTTCTCGCCGGTAAGGATCCGCGATCCACCACTGCGGTCCGCGGCGCTCGGGGTCGCACCAGCCAAGATGATCTCGTGGCCTCCTCGCCCCCGCGATACCCACGCCGATGTCGGACGCCGCCAGACTCGTTCGGTGGGAGGGGCGCGCACAGCCGTTCATCATCCTCGCGGCCCTCGTTCCGATCCTCGGCACCATCGGCGCGGGACCGCCGACGCTCAGGTCGTGGGGCGTCGAGCTGGTCTGTTGGGGAATCTTCGCGGTCGACCTCGCGGTCCATCTCCGGTTCAACCACCACTACCTCCGGACGCCCAACGGCGTCGTGGACCTCCTGATCGTCGTCCTGACGTTTCCCTGGAGCATCGTCATCGGTGACCAGCGAGCCACGCTCACCACGGTGCTTCGGTTCGCGCGGCTCGGACGAATCGCCCGCGCGGCCGATGACGCCGCGCCCGTGGACGCGACCGCCGAAGAGCTCACCGCGCTTCGGTCCGACGTACGCGAGCTGGGCGACCTCGTCCGCAAGACCCTCCGACCACCGGAGGACGACGCATCGAGGGCCCCATGAGAATCGGCCTGTTGATCGTCGGTCATGTGGACGAGGCCAGCCGCCACGTTGCGGGCGACTACCCCGAGCTGTTCGGCGCACTGCTCGAGCCGGTGGGCATCACTCTCGAGCCCTACGCCGTCGACGAGGGCGTGTTCCCCGACTCAGAGGACGAGTGCGAAGGCTGGATCTGCTCACCGAGTCGCGGCTCCGCCTTTGACGAGCAGCCGTGGCTCGGTGACGCAGAGGAGCTGATCCGCAGGATGGTCGACCGAGAGCGGCCCTACGTCGGGATCTGCTTCGGCCACCAGCTCCTCGCCCAGGCCCTCGGCACCCGCGTCGCGCGTTCGGAGAAGGGATGGCAGGTCGGTGTCCACTCCTACGAGATCACCGCCCGGGAGCCCTGGATGGACCCGCCGGCTGCCGAGATCGCGGTGATCGCCAGCCACCAGGATCAGGTCACCGAGCTCCCCCGCGACGCCCGGCTCCTCGCGCGCGCGAGCGGCGGCGGATGCGCCGTCGCCGGTTTCGCGGTCGGCGAGCGGGCGTGGACCCTCCAGCCCCATCCGGAGTTCACTGTCCCCCTCGCCGAGGATCTGCTGGCGCGCCGCGTCGCGGTGATCGGGAGCGCGCGCGTCGCCGACGCGCGCGCCACGCTGGACCGACCGCTCGACCAAGCGACGATCGCACGCTGGATCGGGAACTTCTTCTCGAGCTGACCGCTCAGAGCCCCGGCGCGGCGCGGCCCGCCACGAGCGGCAGATCGAGGTAGGTGCGGATACCGGGTTCGGCCATGCACACCGCCGGTATCGCGTTCACACAGTGCATCGCCGTCGCGACGATCCCGGGATTGCGGGCCAGCCCGGCCTCGATCGAGACCGGATGGAGCCCGTGGAAGCTCACCTGCACCGGCGGGTCGCCGGTGATCTCGACCTCGAAGCGTTCACCATCCGGGCCGAACGTCCACGGCGGATCGAGGTGCTCCTCACCCATCAACCAGTTCACCGCGGCCGTGACGACCGGCTCGCCGCGCACGGTCGCCTGCCAGGAGAACCGTTGCGCTGCGACCTGTGCCGGCGCGATCTCTCCGATGGGCGAGTCGATCGTGGCCGTGGCCACCGCGACCTCGTGGTGCACGGTTGGCTCCGGGTCCACGGTGAAACCGAGGGTGTCGGCAACCATGCGGAGCGACTGCACGAACCCGATGCCGAGAAAACGGGCCATGGGGCTCGCCATCGCGGTGTCGGGTGAGGCACCGAACTGCATGATGTCGCGGATGACGTCAGGAGCCCCGTAGGTCCGGATGTCGGAGAACTCCTCGGCGCGGACGTGGGTGATCGCGTGCGAGAGCGCCGACACCATGAGCGGAAAGCGCTCGGTGATGCCGCCGGGATGAATACCCGTGCCGTGGAGCGTGACGCCGGCCTCTCGGCACGCGCCGTCGAGGACACGCGTCTCTTCGGTCGCGGGCGGGTAGAACCAACCCAAGGGCGTGACGACGTTCAGCCCGGCCCGCAGGATCTGTTCGAGCACGGCGGTGTCGGCAATGACCGGGCTGTAGAGCACGCAGTCGGCGTCGGTCGCGAGCAGCTCGCTCGAATCGCGCGTGGCGCGAATCCCGGTCTTGGGCACGCCGACGATCTCACCGATATCGAGTCCGGCCTTGTCTTCGCTGTGGACCCAGCAGCCGACGAGCTCGAGCTCAGGATGGTCGAGAATGCCTTCGATCGCGGCACGGCCGACTCCACCGGTGGCCCATTGCATCACCCGGTACGCCATGGCTTGCTGCTCCTCGGTGGAACGATCAGTCGGATATCGGGGTGAACATCGGCCGCATCGAAGCCAGCCAATCCTCGTCGGACGCGGTCGCCCGCCACCCGGCGAGCATTGCCTCGCTCATATCGTCACAGCCGTATCGGAGGGGACCGTCGTCGTCGGCGATCGCGTCGACGATGCGACGGGCCGCTTCCGAGGCCGGGGTGTACGACTCTCGGATCTGCTGGCGGCTCTCCCACATGGCTTCGGCGAGCACTCGGTACGGCTCGTGATCGATGGCCGCGGCCGGCCGATCCGAAGTCGCGAGCATGTCGGTCTCGATCGGCCCGGGCATCACCTCGATGACGCGAATCCCGAACGCGGCCGCCTCGGCCAGCAAGGATTCGGCGAGCACGCTCACCGCGGCGTCGGAGGCCCGGTAGGCGCCGAGGAACGGTACAGGGGCCAGTATCGACGACGAGGTGATGTTGCAGATCACGCCACCGCCTCCCGCGCGCATCAGGGGTACCGCCCGCGCGGTGACCTCGACCAGGCCGAACACGTTCGTCTCGAACATCCGACGCCACGCGTCGGGCGGCATCATCTCGATCGGCAGGTTGTTATCTTCGACCCCTGCGTTGTTGACGAGGACTCGCAGGCCCTCGGGCAGCTCGATCGACGCCGGATCGGTGACATCCAGCCGGGCCACCTCGAGCCGGCCGGTGGTCTCGTCGGCCAGCCCGCGGCCGGCCGACGGATCGCGCATCGTCGCGATGACGTCGAAGCCGCGGTTCGCCATCTCGACCGCCACGGCTCGACCGATGCCGCGGCTCGCGCCGGTCACGACAGCAACGCTACTGGGATCCATACGTTCGAGACTAGGAGGACGCCCCGGCGTCCGCATCTCTTCGCGGCCCGCCGGCCGAGGCACAACCGGCCCGCCGGCCGAGGCACAACCCACCCGCCGGCCAGGACACCGGCCTGCAGAACGAGGCACGGGTCTGTCGCGAGCAAACCGACGGTCACGATCCGCGAGACTGCGGCGATGCCGAAGAGCGTCGCCGCCGCCCTCGTGTTCGCGTGCTCGGCAGCCGTGTTGGTCCTGGAGATCCTCGCCAGCCGGCTGCTCGCCCCCTACGTGGGCGTCAGCCTCGACACCTACACCGCCGTGATCGGGACGATCCTCGCCGGGATCGCCGCGGGCGCGTGGCTCGGCGGGCTCGCCGCCGACCGTATCGACCCGCGGCGTTTGCTCGGGCCGCTCGTCGTCGCCGGCGGTGGCCTCGCCCTGTTCACGGTGCCAGTCGTCCGCGGCCTCGGCGACGCGTCAGGTCAGGGTGGTTCGACCGCGACGGTATTCCTGGCGCTCGCGGGGTTCTTCCTGCCCGCTGCCGTGCTCAGTTCGGTGACGCCAATCGTCGCGAAGCTGCAGCTCCAGGACCTCGGCAAGACGGGTGGCGTCTTCGGGCGCCTCAGCGGCATCGGAACCCTGGGCGCGCTCGTGGGTACGTTCGTCACCGGGTTCCTGCTCGTGGCCCGAGCACCGACCCGTGGGGTCATCTTCGGCCTGGGAGCCACGCTCGTTCTGGCCGGCATCGGCCTGTGGGTCTGGTTGTCGCGTCGGGACGCCGCGGTGCTGAGTTGTCTTGCGATCGCAACGGTGGGAACGGGTGGTCTCGCGGTAGTGGTCGACGACCCGTGCCAGATCGAGAGCGCGTACTATTGCATGCGCGTCGAGCACGATCCGGCTCGCGCGAGCGGCCGCATCCTCTGGCTCGACGACCTGCGCCACAGCTACGTCGATCTGGACGATCCGTCGTACCTCGAGTTCGACTACCTGAAGTCGGTGCATGACGTCGTCGAGGTGGCGCTGCCCGATCAGCCGATCGATGCGCTGTTCATCGGCGGCGGCGGCTTCACGCTGCCGCGCGCGCTCGCGGCCGAACGGCCCGGCACCCGGACCATCGTGCTCGAGATCGACCCTGCGGTGGTCGATCTGGCCGAAGACGAGCTCGGGCTCGAGACGTCGGAGGCGTTGGAGGTTCGCGTCGGTGACGCTCGCATCGGTATCCGCAACGCCCCGACGGACGGATTCGACCTCGTCGTGGGCGACGCGTTCGCCAGCTTGTCGGTGCCGTGGCACCTCACGACCCGAGAGTTCCTCGACGAGGTGCGTCGCGTGCTCCGCCCCGACGGGGTCTACGTCGTGAACGTGATCGACTATCCACCGTTCCGGTTCGCGCGTGCCGAGCTCGCGACGTTCCGGGCCCAGTTCGACTTCGTCGCGGTGATCGGCTCGCCGTTCCAGCTCGACCGCGGCGTCGGCGGGAACCTCGTGCTCGTTGCGGCGGACGATCCGGCGAATACGGCCGCGCTCGAGGCGCTCGTGGCCGAGCACGGCGATACCGTTCTCGTCGGCGCGGCGCTCGACGCGTTCATCGGCAGCGCTCCCGAGCTCACCGACGACTACGCGCCGGTCGACCAGTGGCTCGTGCGAGACCGTCCGGCATGACGACGCCCACGCGTCGGCTCGGTCAGCCTCGTGCCGCCCGTTGGATCCGCCGCCACGCGTCGCGGTAGGCGTCGAGACCGTCATACGGCAGCGGCCCGGCCGGACCGGCGGCAATCGCGACCCGTTCGGGAACCGTGCCCCACACCGAGACACCGGCTTCCTGCCAGTCAGCGACCGCGTCGTGGTAGTCGCGCGTGAACGTCCGGGCCGAGCAGAACACCAATCCGGCCGGCACCTTGCGCGGCACCATGTCGAGGACCGCATCGACCCGAGGAGTCTCGACTCCGCCGATTCGGGTCGGAACGACGACGACCGTCGCCCGATCCAGCGCCTTGGCGAGGAGACGCTCGTTGCCGGGAGGCGTGTCCACAATCGCGATCTCGTCGTCGTCGACCCGATCGAGCGCCTTCATGAGCAGCCGATCGGTCGGGGCCTCCACGACCGAGATGCTCTCGAGCTGGCCATCGTCGGACGTCTCGAGCCAGTCGGCCGAGCTGGCTTGGGGATCGGCGTCCACGATCGTCGTCGTCCGGCGGCTCGATGCGGCGAGCGCCGAGAGATAGACCGTCGTCGTCGTCTTGCCCACGCCACCCTTCAGGGCAGCTACCACCACGATCATCGCCGTCGGCTCCACTCTCTCGTCCTCAAGACGGTTCGCCGTACGCGGACGGACCCGTCGCTTCGCCGCAAGCTAGTCGGACCCGACCAGGGCCCTTGCCTCGGTCACGATCCCAGCGGTACGTATCGACCCACAGCCCGCGCCGCCGCGTCCCGATAATGGCCGCCGAACTTGATGGCGTGCACGACGAGCGGCGCGATCTGGTGCAGGTCGACCCGTTCCTGCCAACCCGAGACGAGCGGGAACACCTCGTCGTAGGCATCGAAGCAGGCCGCGCCGAACCCACCGAACAGGCGCATCATCGCGAGGTCGAATTCGCGATGTCCTCCGTGAGCGGCGGGATCGATGAGCCAGCTGGCGCCGCCGGCGTCCACGAGCCGGTTTCCGGCCCAGAGATCGCCGTGCAGTCGGGCCGGGGGCTCACCGGTCTCGAACCGGTCCAGCGTCCCGGCAAGGCGATCGAGCCCGTCGATCGTTCCCGCCGGGAGCACGCCGGCGTCGGCCGCGAGGCGCGCCAGTGGTGCGAGGCGGTTCGACGCGTAGAACTCGGACCACGTCTCGGTGGGCTCGTTCGGCAAGCCTCGGCTTCCCGTCGTGCGCCGGTCCTCTCGCCCGAAGCGGGGCGCGCCGGCGCGGTGCAGAGCCGCGAGACCGGTTCCGAGGTCGGGCTCGGTCGACGGGCGTGGCGATCCCTCGTCGATCCAGGCCAGCACCAGGTGGTTCGGCGCCGCATCCGACACGGTGAGCAACTCGGGGACCCGGACCGCTCCGGCCTCGCGGAGCCACCCCAGGCCCAAGGCTTCCGTCGTGAAGAAGCCCGCGGGCGCGCCCGGGTGGGTCTTGGCGAACACCCCACGGCCGTCGGCAAGGTCGACCGCGTAGGCCGTGGCGACATCGCCTCCCCGCACCGGGACGAGGCGGCGAACCGGCGACCCGAGCGCGGTTCCCAGGGTGGCGGCCAGCTCATCGTCCATGGCTCGGAGGCTAGACATCCCACGGGTCGGTGGCGTGCAGCAACTCAACTATGTCTATCATTTGAGTAGACATTGTGCGGAACAAGACCGGGAGACGACCCGAGCATGGATTGGTGGGTGGCGCTGGCGGGCCTCGGAGTCGGCTTCGTGATGGGGCTCACCGGCATGGGCGGCGGGGCGCTCATGACCCCGATCCTCGTGCTGGGCTTCGGAGTGCCGCCGCTGGCCGCAGTCTCGTCGGATCTCATGGCTTCGCTCGTGATGAAGCCCGTCGGCGCCGGCGTCCACCTGCGCCGCGGAACCGTCAACCTCCGACTGGTCGGCTGGCTCGTCGCGGGTTCGGTCCCGGCGGCATTCTGCGGAGTGCTGCTCCTCCGCGCGTTCGGCGACGGGCTCCAGAACAACCTCGAGCTGATCCTCGGTGTCGCGCTCGTCCTCGCCGCGGGCTCGATCGTGGCCCGCACGGCGGTCCAAGCCCGTCGGGGGCTGGGCGCGATTCTCGACGGTGCGCAACACGCGATCGCGGTTCGACCCATCCCGACACTCGCGATCGGGTGCATCGGAGGGCTCATCGTCGGCATCACGTCGGTCGGGTCCGGATCCCTCATGATCGTGATGCTCCTGGTTGCCTACCCGACCCTCAGTGCCTCACAGCTCGTCGGCACCGATCTTGCCCAGGCGATCCCGCTCGTCGGCGCGGCGGCGCTCGGCCACCTGTTGTTCGGTGACTTCCAGCTGGCGCTGACCGCCTCCCTCCTCGTCGGCGGCATCCCGGGCACCTACTTCGGCGCCCGGCTCTCCGCCCGAGCTCCCGACCAGGTCATCCGGCCAGTGCTCGTGGCGGTCCTGCTGCTCTCGGGCCTCAAGCTGATCGGCGTGAGCGACGTAGCGATGCTGGTGGTCGCCGGGGTCTCGGTCGTCGCACTCGCCGCGGTCCTCCTCCCGGCCCTGCGGAGCCGCCCCACCGAAGTACCACGCGAGCGCTGAGCGGACCGCCGGTCGCTTCCGCCGGCACGAGAGCTCTCGACGAGCGTGCAATCGACCTGAGGCCATTCACGGAACCAACTCAGGCAGCGTCACGTCGTGACCGATACCGACGCCAGCGCCGAACGAACCATCACGCCGCGTGACCTCCCCGATGCACTGAACTGAGTGCGATGGCGACGCCCACAACCGTGACCGAGGCCGACTCCGGGGCCAGCGCGCACACCCGGCGGTGGTTGATCCTCGGGCTCCTGTCTGGATGCCTCGCGCTGATCGCGCTCGACAACACGATCGTCAATGTGGCGCTCCCGCGGATGCAAGAAGACCTCCACGCCACCGAGACCGAGCTCCAATGGATCGTCGACTCGTACTCGCTGCTCTTCGCGGGCACCTTGCTGCTGGCCGGAAGCCTGGGTGACCGCTACGGCCGCCGACGCGCGCTCCTCATCGGGCTGACGATCTTCGGACTGTTCTCACTGGGGGCCGGGCTCTCGCCGGACCCCGGAGTCCTGATGGCATGTCCGGCCCTCATGGGCATCGGGGGGCATTCATGATGCCGTCGACCTTGTCCGTCCTCGCCCAGGTCTTCCGCGACCCGGGCGAGCGCGGCCAGGCGATCGGAATCTGGTCAGCCGTGGCCGGCGGCGCGGTCGCGGCGGGACCGGTTCTCGGTGGCCTCCTGCTGGACCACTTCGACTGGCACGCCATCTTCCTCATCAACCCTGCGCTGGCCGTGGTCGCGATCGTCGTGACGATCGCGATCGTCCCGGAGAGTCACGATCCGAAACGGCCCAAGCTGGACCCATTGGGTGCGGTGCTCTCGACCACGGGCCTGATCGCGGTGGTCTTCGCGATCATCGAGATCCCCGGTGCCGGCATCGGTGTCGAGACCGTCGGCGCCGGTCTGGGCGGCATCGCCCTCCTCGTCGGTTTCATGGCCTGGGAGCTGCACACACCGGCGCCGATACTGGACATGCGCTTCTTCACGCGCCCGCTCTTCTCCGTCTCGGTCCTGTCGGTGGCGGTGATCTACTTCGCGCTGTTCGGCGCGATGTTCTTCGTGCCCCAGTTCCTCCAGCTCGTGCGCGGCCTCTCCCCGCTCGCCTCCGGCATCGGTGTCATGCCGCTCGCCGGCAGTCTCCTGGTCGCGTCGTTGCTGAGCCCGAGATGGGCGACCCACGTCGGGGCCCGCACCGTTGTCGTCGCCGGGTTGATCGCCGTCGGTACCGGCATGTTGCTCGCGGGCTTTCTGACTGCGTCGACCCCGTACATCCTGCTGGGTATCGTGCTCGGCCTCATGGGCACCGGCTTGGGGCTTGCACTTCCCCAGGCCACCAACGGGATCCTCGCGTCGGTCCCTCGGGAGAAGGCAGGTCGGGCTCCGCGGTCAACGACGCGGTCGGCGAGCTCGGCGGCTCACTCGGCGTCGCCGTGCTCGGCGCCGTCCTGTCGGCCGCGTACCGAAGCTCCATTGACAGCGCCATCACCAAGGCCGGCCCGGCGGCGAAGACGCTCTCGAGCACCACTCTCGACGCGCTTCGCGAATCACTCGCGTCGGCGTCGGTCGCCGCCGGACGCCTCGATGGTCCGGCCGGCGACGCAATCCGCGCCACCGCCGGTGTTGCATTCACGAATGGGATGACTACCGCGATGCTCGTCGGCGCCGCGGTGCCCCTCGCGGGCGCGGTGCTCGTGTGGTGGCGGTTCCCCCGGGATGTCAACGCGACGAAAGGGGCCTGACCGGGTCAGCGACCGCGAGTCACGCGCGTCGTCAGTCCTCGGACCCGTGGTGCACGACGACCGGACATCGCGCGTGGGTTGCGACGTGCTGGCTGACCGACCCGAGGATCAGGCCGCGGAACCCACCCCGACCCCGAGACCCGACCACGACCATCACCGCGTCGTTGCTCGCCTCGATGAGCTGTTGGGCGGCGGTGCCTTCCGGCGTCATCGGGATGATCGATCGGGCCGAGGCCACGCGCTCGACACAACTCGCGACGGTCGCCTCGGCGTTGGCCTCGAGAATGCCGGCGTACCGTTCGAACTCGAGGCCGGAACCCGGGATGAACGACGTGGGCAGTGACCATGCACATAACACAACCACGTCGGTCGAGCGGAGCTCGGCCTCCTCGACGGCCCAGTGGAGCGCCGCGATTGAGTCATCCGACCCGTCGACTCCGGCGACGATACGCGCCATGACCCACCTCTCCTTCGATGATCGAACCCTGGCACGGATGCTGCACCCCTGCCAGAGTCGAAGGTCCGCGCACGTCGCCGTGTCCTCGGCAATGGACCTTCGACCCTCGTGCAGGTTGCCCGCACCGCTCATCCTGGTTCCATGGACAAGATCGTGGTCGGTATCGACGGGTCCCCGGCAGCCGAGTCGGCGCTTCATTGGGCGCTCGATGTCGCAGGAGAGACCGGGGCTGCGGTCATCGCCGTGCTGGCGTTCAGTTTCGACCTCGCCTGGATCGGCATCGGTTCCGACTACCAGGGCAGATGGATCGAGAAGGTAACTGCCAAGGCGCAGATGCGCCTCCATGGGATCCTCGACGCGGTAGCGCCACCGCCTCGGTCGGTCACGGTGCGCCGCTCGTCGTCGAGGGCCCTCCGGCGCGACCGCGCTTGACCTCCGCCAAATGCCAAAGACCCGTTCAGTACAGGCACCACGCCGAAGAAGGAGTTCTTCCATGCGCACAGATGAGGGAATGCGACGAGCCGGCGTGACGATAGCGCCGCATCAGACGTTGCGCGAAGCCGCAACGATGATGGAGCAGAGAGGCGCCGGCGCGCTCGCGGTCGTCCACGGTGAGGACCTCGTCGGGATCGTCACCGACCGCGATCTCGTCCGCCGCGGTCTGGCACCGGATCTTCCGAGCGACGCGCGGATCGACTCGGTGATGTCGGCGCCGGTGATCACCATCGACGCCGGCGCCGATCTCCGCGAGGCCTTCGGGATCCTGCGAACCCACGCCGTTCGACGACTCGCCGTCGTCGACGATGGTGGCTTCATCGGGATGGTGACTGTCGACGACCTCATCGTGAACCTCGCCGCAGATCTCTCCGACTTGGCTCGTCCGGTCACCGCCGAGGTCGTCTTCGGCCACCACGACAGCGCACCACCTCAGCGCCGATAGCGACGGCTGGAGCCGCCGTCGACGAGGCGCGTAGCTTCAGTGCACGACGACGACTGGACAGGTTGCGTGCTGGACGCACTGCTGGCTCACGGAACCGAGCAACAGGCCGGCGAAACCGCCCCGACCGCGAGAGCCGACCACGAGGAGATCAGCACCCTCTGCCGTCTCGAGGAGACACTGCGCCGCCGGTCCTTCCTCGATGATCCGGCGCACGGTGCCCTCGGCCTCGAGACCGCGGCACGCCTCCTCGAGCGTGTCCCGTGCATCCTTCGCCAGGTCATCGTGGGCAAACGTCGGTAGCGGTACGAACCCGTCGGCGTGGGCGAACACCGGGTAGGACCATGAGCACACCGCGTCGACCTCGGCGCCGCGCAGACGCGCCTCGTCGAGCGCCCAGCGCAGTGCCGCGCGTGACGCTTCGGAGCCGTCGATTCCCACCACGATCCGCTGCATATCCCGTTCATCCTCGCGTACTCACACGGTGGCTACCGCGGGAGGTCCGAGCGGGCCGGGACCCTCCCCCCGACGCCTCCCCGGCGATACGGAGCGACTCAGGCGAACCGACCCAGGACCGCGCCCGCCACAGCAGCGATCGACGCCGCTGTCGCTCCGACCGTGAACGTCCCGAGCGCGGTGCGCCAGGGGGCCCGCTCGGCAACGAGGCCGCGCGCGGCACCGACGACAAGGAACGCCGCCGCCGTGAGCGCTGCGCTCAGCACGAAGGGTCGGGAGAGCTCCCCGCCGACAACAGCGACCGCCGCGAACGGTGCGATGGGTACGAAACCTACGACCACGAAGGCCGAGAAGGTGGCGAGCGCATTCCGGAGCGGCACGGCTGGATGGGGCGCGAATCCGTGTTCCTCGGTCAGCATGGTCTGCACCCAGCGCTCGCGATTCTCGGTGATGACGTCAACGACGCGGTCGAGATCGTCAGCCCGGAAGCCCTTCGCCGCGAAGATCTGGCGGATCTCCTCCCGCTCGCCCTCGGGCACCACTGCGATGTGCTCGAGCTCGTCGTCGCGCGTGCGTCGTCGGCGCTGCTCCTCCGAGCGGACACCCAGGTAGTTGGCCGCCCCCATGCTGAAGCCGTCGGCCACCAGGTTGGCGACCCCGAGGACGAGGACGATTCGTGTGGACAACCCCGCGCCCCAAGCGCCGGCGACGACCGCGAACGTCGTCACGGTCCCGTCGACCGCCCCGTAGACGAGATCGCGAACGTACGACCTCCTGGGGTCGCGGCCGAGCCGCGCGGCCACGGCCTCCGGGGAGTGGCTCGCCGCCAGTGGCGACCCACGACGGCCGCCCGCCATGGGTCAGCGGCCCGCGCGAGCGGCTTCGAGGAGGATGCGGCGTTCAGCCGTCGCGATCGCCCGGCGGACCTGGTCGACTGCGTCGGCGTTGACCGAGATCGAGTCGATGCCGAAGCGGACGAGATGCTCGGCGAAGTCGGGAAGGTTCGACGGTGCCTGGCCGCAAAGCGACGACGTGATGCCCGCGGCGCGACACGCCTGGATGATCCGCTCGATCGCGTCGAGCACGGCTGGGTCGCATTCGTCGAACAGCTCCGCGCACGATTCCGAGTCGCGGTCGACGCCGAGCATCAGCTGCGTGAGGTCGTTCGAGCCGATCGATACGCCGTCGATCCCCATCGCCGCGTACTCCGGGATCCGATAGACGACCGATGGAACCTCGGCCATGATCCAGCGGCCGAGCCCACGCTGGCGGCCGAGCGCGCTTGCGTCCACCATCTCCAAGCAGGCCTCGAGCTCCCAGCGGGTCCGCACGAACGGGATCATCAGGTGGAGGTTCGGTGTCTCCTCACGCACACGAGCCAGCAGCTCCAGCTCGACGGCAAAGAGATCCGGCTCGCGGACGTAGCGGTAGCAGCCCCGGTAGCCGATCATCGGATTGGACTCCACGGGTTCGAACTCGTCCCCGCCGGCCAGTCCCCGGAACTCGTTCGTGCGGAAGTCGCTCGTCCGGTACACCACGGGACGCGGCGAGAACGCGCGCGTGATGCGACCGAGCGGGCGCGCCAGCCGCTCGATCAACTCCTCACGACCGCCACGGGCAAGCACCGCGCGAGGGTGCGACCCGTCCAATGCCTCGGTGAACATGAACTCGGCGCGCAGAAGGCCCACGCCGTCAACCGGCTGCGCCGCGACGGCCTCGGCATGGTCGGCAATCGCGAGGTTCACGTACACGCGCGTCGCGAGTGACACCGGGGCGGCCGTCACCCGAGCCTCCGGCGGCGCGGACACCGATGGTCGGGGGAGCTCGTCACCGCGATACACGACACCGTGGGCACCGTCGACCGTCACGACCTCACCCTCTTGGAGGTCGCTGGTCGCGGAGCGGGCACCGACGACCGCTGGGACACCGAGCTCGCGCGCCACAATCGCGGCGTGGCACGTCATGCCGCCGCTGTCGGTCACAATCGCGGCTGCCCGGCGGATGGTCGGCACCCAGTCGGGATTCGTGACGGGCGCGACGAGGATCTCACCGGCTCGGAGCCGGTGGCCTTCGCCCGGGGCGCCCAGAACGCGCACGAGCCCGGTCGCGGACCCGGGCGATGCCCCGAGACCGCGGACGGCGGGCCGTCCGGCGTCGATGGGCGGCTCTGGCTCGACGTCGCCGAGCGTCGTGATCGGTCGGGCCTGGAGCACGACGGTCTCGTCACCGGCGATGGCCCATTCGACATCCTGGGGCTCGCCGTAGTGGGCCTCGACCCGCAGCCCGAGGTGCGCGAGACCCACGGCCTCGGCGTCGGTGAGCACTCGAGCGGTGACACGATCGTCCCCCAGCTCGACACGGTCGACGGCGCCGTCATCGCCGGCGACGAGCGCGTGATGCTTGTGCCCGACCCGCACGTCGGACACGACGAGCCCGTCCGCTTCGGTATCGGCGGACCGCGCCACGGTATAGGTATCCGGCTCGACCTGACCCGAGACGACCACCTCGCCGAGCCCGAATGCCGCCTCGATGACGACCTCGTCGCGGGCGCCGGTGGCTGGATTGGCCGTGAAGAGCACCCCCGCCCGCTCCGCGGCGACGAGCCGCTGTACGACGACGGCGATCGCGGGCTCCTCGTCGAGGCCACGACTGGCTCGGTACCCGATGACACGCTCGCCGTAGAGCGACGCCCAGCAGTCCACGAGCCGATCGAGAACCGCGTCGATGCCGACGACGTTGGCATAGGTGTCGTGCATCCCCGCGAAGGACGATTGCGCGCTGTCTTCTGCCGTCGCCGACGACCGCACCGCGACCGGGACGTTCGCTCCCAGCTCGTCGTACGCAACGGCCACGTCGCGGCGGATCGCCTCGGGGACTCCAGCCTTGCGAACGAGGTCTTGGAGTCGTCTCCCGGCTACGGCGAGCGCGTCGGGATCTCCGCTGACTCGGAGGGCGTCTTCGAAGACGCCCCTCAAGTCGGACACCACACCGCCGTCCGCCATCGCGGCCCGGTACGCGCTCGCGGTCACGACGAAGCCGCCCGGGACCGGCAGATCGGCGCGGATCAGCTCGCCGAGGTTCGCGCCCTTGCCTCCGACCTCCGCGACGTCGTCTCGACTGATCTCGTCGAGCTCGAGGACCGTTCGGGTCACGGGTTCGTACCCGACGTGGCGACCTGGTACTCGCTCCAGGTTCGGGTGATCGCGTCGGCCGGCGGCCCGGCGGTCGCTCGTACATCGCTCATCTCGTATCTCTTCTCTCTCGTCCGCGCGTCAGCCGAGGCTCGCCATCTCTCGGACACGATCAGAGCATGAGCCGTTCCGATCGGCGCGAGCAGGGCCGAAGGTCATCGGCCGGCAACGAATTGGGACGTTGGACCCTGTCGCACAACGGGAGGACGACCGACCATTTCGGCCGTGGAGCTCGACCGAAACGGACTGGAAGTGCTGGACCGCACGGAATGCCTCCACCTGCTCGCTCGCGCCACATTCGGCAGAGTCGCTACGACCGCCAGCGCGCTCCCGACGATCCTTCCGGTCAACTATTGCCTGGACGGCGACACGATCATCATCCGTACGGGTGAGGGGGCCAAGCTCGACGCCGCCGCACGCAACGCCGTCGTAGCATTCGAAGCGGACGAGCTCGACTCCATATACCACGCCGGTTGGAGTGTCGTCGTGACCGGAATCGCCCGAGAGGTGACCGACCCGGAGCAGCTCACCCAGCTCCAGCACGCGCCCGTGCGCCGTTGGGCACCTCGCGGCGACGGCTGCGTGATGGCCATCTCGACCGCGGTGATCTCCGGGCGGAGGATCCTTCCCGGCAGTGGTGGCGAGCAGGTGATCAAGGCACGGACGTCACCGTGACCGACGCCGCCGTCACCGAGACCCATTCGGCGGTGGTGTTCTTCTTCGGAGACCGTGCGTACAAGGTGAAGAAGTCCGTCGATCTCGGGTTCTTGGACTTCAGCTCACGTGCCGCGCGCGAGGCTGCCTGCCATCGCGAGGTCGAGCTGAACCGCCGACTCTCCCCGGACGTGTACTTGGGCGTCGCGGACATGCTCGATCCCGACGGGGAGGTCTGCGAGCACATCGTCGTGATGCGGCGCATGCCGGCTGATCGGCGACTCTCACGGCTCGTCACCCACGGCGCTGACGTCAACGATCAGCTTGGACAGCTCGCGCGCCTGCTCGCGGCATTCCACGCCGCCGCGACGCGCAGTCCCGCCGCGGATCGAGCCGCCGGCGCCGTCGCGACCGCGGCCCGGTGGGGCGCGAACACCACTGAAATGCTGCGCTTCACCGGTCAGTGCCTCCGTGAGGACGAGGTCGCGATGGTCCACGGGCTCGCGAGCCGCTATCTCGACGGCCGCGATGCACTGTTCGCCGATCGGATTGCCCACGGCCGGGCGTGTGACGGTCATGGCGACCTCCTCGCCGAAGACATCTTCTGCCTCGACGACGGCCCACGCGTGTTGGACTGCATCGAGTTCGACGACGAGCTGCGCCTCGGTGACGGGCTCGCCGACGTCGCGTTCCTCGCGATGGACCTCGACCGGCTGGGCCGCCGCGATCTCGCGGGCCGGTTCCTCGAGGCGTACCGCCAACACGCCAATGACGCCTGGCCCCCTTCGTTGGCCCACCACCACATCGCGTACCGCGCCCAGGTGCGAGCCAAGGTCGCGGCCATCCGCGCCGAGCAGGGCGCCGCCGGGGCTGCCGCCGAGGCATCGAGCGCGCTGGCGCTCGCGCACGCGCATCTGCTGGAGGGCCGGGTCCGCCTCGTCGTGGTCGGCGGGCTCCCGGGCACGGGCAAGTCAACCCTCGCGGCGGAGATCGCGGACGCCCTCGACGCCGTGGTCCTTCGGTCCGACCACGTTCGCAAGGAGCTCGCCGGCCTCGCGTCCACCGAGCTCACGGCGGCCGCGTTCGAGGAGGGGATCTACGAGCCGGACACGACCTCGAAGACCTACCACGAGCTGTTCCGGCGGGCCGGCATCGCGCTCGGGATGGGCGAATCGGTGGTGATCGACGCCTCGTTCACGGATGCCCGCCGGCGCGACGCGGCGCGCGTCGCAGCCGCGGAGACCTTCTCCGACCACGCGGAGATCCGCTGCACCGCGCCCTTCGAGGTCGCGGCGGCTCGAATCCGAGCGCGCGCCTCGGCGGGCGACGACGCGTCCGACGCATCGGCCGGCGTCGCGGTTCGGATGGCCGACCACGACGCTCCGTGGCTATCGGCACGGTCGATCGACACGAACCGAGACCGTTCAATGGTGTTGCAAGACGCGCTTTCGTACCTCCACTCCCCGAACCCCTGACATCGGGCTCAACCCGAGCCGGGGACGCGCCACTCGAGGATCGAACCCGAGGACGCGCCCGAGCGGAAGTCGAAACGACCCCGGAGGTCCGAGGCCCGCCTCGCCATGTTGGCGAGGCCGTGGCCCTCTTCACTCGTCTGCGAGGGGGGACCGATGCCATCGTCGACGACCCGCAACAGCAGCTCACCGGCGTCGACGATCACGTCCACCTCGACCTGGGTGGCTCCGGCATGACGGGCGACGTTGCTCAGCGCCTCCTGCAGCGTCGCGAGGAGCTCGGGCTCGACCGCGTGGCTGATCGAGGTTTCGATCGGGCCGTCGAAGAAGACTCGGGGGTCGAAGCCCAGAGCTCCCACAGCCTCGCGGCACAGCGAAAGGACCTCGTCGCGGATCCCCTGACCACCGAGCCTGGTCTCCTCGAGCGCGAAGATCACGGACCGGATGTGCTTGACGGTCAGGTCGAGCTCGTCGACCGCGGCCTCGATCCGCGCCGTCGCCGCGTCGGGGTCGGACCGTACGAGCAGAGCCGTTCCCTGGAGCGACAGGCCTGTGGCAAAGAGCCGCTGAATGACGGTGTCGTGCAGATCGCGGGCGATCCGCTCGCGGTCTTCCAAGACGAGGAGGTCGGAGACACGCTCCGCGAGGCGGGCCTTCTCGATCGCAACACCGGCGGCTGCCGCCAATCCGACGACCAGCTCCTCGTCGACGCTGCTGAACTCGTCGGCACCCTGTTTCTCTGTGAGGTACAGGTTGCCGAAGACCTCGTCACGGACGCGTATCGGGACGCCGAGAAACGAACGCATCTCGGGATGATGGGGCGGGAACCCTGAGCTGTGCGGATGGGTGCTGAGATCGCGCAGCCGGATCGGCTTGGGCTCATCGATGAGCAGACCCAGGATCCCCCGACCACTGGGCGTGTCTCCGATATCAGCGCGGGTCTCGTCGTCGATGCCCACCGTGACGAACTCGGTGAGCCCGGTCCTCTGACCGTCGAGCACGCCAAGGGCGCCGTAGCGCGCATCGACGAGCTGGGTGGCCAGCCACGTGATGCGCTCGAGCAGGGTCGACAGCTCGAGACCCGAACCCACGGCGATGACCGCGTCGAGGAGCTGCCGCAAACGGCGCGGCCCTACGACGTCATACGACACGCTCATCACGGTACCGCGACGCGTTCCCGCGGGTCAGCCCCGCCCCGGGGCAGAATGGTGCAATGCCGGTACGGGTGTTCCTGCTCGATGATCACGAGGTCGTGCGGCGTGGTCTCCGCGAGCTGCTCGAGAGCGAGGACGACATCATGGTCGTCGGTGATGCCGACACCGCGGCGCTGGCACTGGACCGGATCCCGCCGACCGCGCCCGACGTTGCCGTGCTCGATGTCCGTCTTCCCGACGGCGATGGCGTCGAGGTCTGCCGGGAGATCCGGTCTCGTCACCCGGAGATCGCCTGTCTGATGCTCACCTCCTACGCGGACGATGAGGCCCTGTTCGCGGCAATCATGGCGGGAGCGGCGGGGTTCATTCTCAAGCAGGTGCGCGGGAACGACCTCGTCGACGCGATCCGTCGCGTGGCGCGTGGCGAGTCACTGCTGGACCCGGCGGTGACTGCGAAGGTGATGGAACGTCTCCGTCACGAACCCGAAGACGACGAGCTGGCCGGCCTCACGCCGCAGGAACGTCGGATCCTCGACCTCATCGCCGACGGTCTGACGAACCGCCAGATCGGCGAGCGGATGTTCCTGGCCGAGAAGACCGTGAAGAACTACGTCTCGAATGTGCTCGCCAAGCTGGGGATGCATCGACGTACCGAAGCCGCGGTGTTCGCAACTCGCCGGTCGGAACGGCGGCGGCGCACGCTCGAAGGGTAGAACCACGGGGTTCTGCGCTCCGGGCTCCGGGTCCCGAGGTCCTTCGGCCCTTCCGGTCACCGGTTCGGACGACGAGCATCGGGCCGTGCGGACTACTCCGGACTCGGTCGGCCGCGTGGCTCGGCAATCGTGAACGACTCACGCTCTCGAACCGCGCCGCATCGCTGGTCGTTTCCCGTAGCGCGGGTCACGGGTATCGAGGTTCGCGTGCACGTCACGTTCCTCGCGCTCGTCATCCTGTTCGCGCTGGCGACGCCCGACCCGAGCGTCGCCACCGTCGCCGCGAGCATCGGCTGGCTGGTCGCGATCTTCACCTGCGTCGTGGTCCACGAGTTCGCGCATTCCCTGGTGGCGCGCACCCGCGGGGCGGATGTGCACGAGATCATGCTGTTCCCGCTCGGCGGGGTCTCGAAGCTCGAGCGCATGCCGGAGGTACCGACCGACGAGCTCGCGATCGCCATCGCCGGGCCGGCCGCGAGCGTCGGCCTGGCCGGTCTCGCCGGACTCACCGCGGTGGCCTTCGGGAATCAGCTCCTACCCCCCGACCTTCTCGCTCCCGGATGGCCGGCACGGCTGATGTGGTTGAACCTCGTCCTCGCCGGCTTCAACCTCGTACCGGCGTTCCCTCTCGATGGCGGCCGGGTTCTCCGGGCCCTGCTCGAGCGCCGGTGGGATCGTGAGCGGGCGACCCACGTGGCCGCTCGTATCGGACACGGCTTCGCACTGGCGTTGGTGGCGCTCGGTGTGCTGTTCAACCCGTGGTTCGTACTGATCGGTGTGTTCGTGTACCTCGGTGCCTCGGCCGAGGAGGCCGCAACGGTCATCCATATCCGGCTCCAAGGACTGACTGTCGGCGACGCCGTGCGGCGCATGCCATCGCGGCCCGTCGACCCATCGTCGGTCGAGATGCTGACGGTCCACGATCGCCTCGACGAGGATCTACTCGCGCTCTTGGGGGAGCACCACGGAGGGCTACCCGTCGTGGAGGACCAGCGCGTCGTCGGCGAACTGCACCTGGAAGACGTGGTCGAGCTCCTGGACCGAACGCGCGGGCGAAAGCCGCGCTGAGCACCTGACGCCGCGTCGATCGTCAGTCGGCAAAGCCGCGCACCACGAGCAGCGGGCACGGCGCCATTCCGACGACACCCATCGTGATGCTGCCGAGCGCGAGCCGAGAGACTCCCGCACGCGCGCTGGTCGTCATCGCCACGAGCGCAGCCGAGTGCTCCACGGCCAGATCCGCCAACGCGAACGCCGGATCGCGACTCCGGATGACGTCAAGACGCGGGTCGAACCCGCGTTCCTGGACCAGATCGCGGGCGGGGCCGGCATCGTGTTCGGGGCGCTGCGGATCAACGACATCCAGCGGATGGATCACTCGGGCAATCGACACGGAGCACCCGAGAGCGCGCGCCCATTCGCACGCCGTGTCGATGACGTATTCGGAACCGAGCGTCCCGTCGAAGCAGATCTGCAACTCGCTCGCCGTGCCCGGCCAGTCGGCTGGACAGCGGCGGCCGACCAGAACGACGGGATTCTCACTGGCCCCCAACACCGCCTCGGCCACGCTGCCGAGCACCGCCCAGCGGAGGCGGCCCCGCCCGTGGGTGGTCATGCACACCACGGAGTCCAGATCACGGCCGGCATCAAGAATGACCTCGGCGGGGCGATCGGACGTCACCAGGCGCTCGGCAGCCGCGATCGGTCCGAGTGTTGCTGCGGCGCTCTGGAGGTAGTGCTCGGCGTCGGCGCGCCCGCCTGCCGTCGTGACCATGAGCGGTAGGACCTGCGCGTCCCATCGGCGGGCCAACGCGGCCGCCACGGGAAGAGCACGCTCCGCGAGCTCCGATCTGTCGAGGGGTACCACGAACATCTTGGGCATGGAACTCCCACTCCTGCGCTTCAGGCCGCGTGTCGGATCGAGACCCTCTGTCGAATCGTCAGCCTGACGTACGACGCCACCGGGCGCCAGGGGCAAACGTCCCCGCGCGTCCCCTGGTGACCTTTGCCCCTGGCCTCGAGGGTCGCGCGCGGGCACGATGGCAGTGATGATCTCAGGATTGTGCCGTGTTCACCGATCGTATTGACGCCGGCCGCAGGCTGGGCGCGCGACTTGTCGGGCTCCACGAAGAGAACCCCATCGTCTTGGGCTTGCCTCGCGGCGGCGTCCCGGTAGCGGCAGAGGTCGCGCGCGCACTCGACGCGCCGCTCGACATCGTGCTGGTTCGCAAGATCGGAGTCCCGTTCCAGCCCGAGCTGGGGATGGGCGCCATCGGTGAAGACGGTGCCCGCGTCCTCGACGCCTCCCTGATGCGTCGAGCAGGCGTCACCGATGACGAGCTCCGGACGGTGGAGACGCGCGAACGCGCCGAGCTCGAGCGACGAACCCGTCGCTACCGCGGTGACACGGCGTCTCTCTCTCTCGCTGGTCGAACGGTGATCATCGTCGACGATGGCATCGCGACCGGCGGCACCGCCCGCGCCGCGATCGACGTGGCGCGCGCCCGAGGGGCCACCCGCGTCGTGCTCGCGGTGCCGGTGGCTCCACCCGATACCGTGAGCGCGCTCGGCCGAGCCGCGGACCGGGTCGTCGCGCTCGCGACCCCGCGTGATTTCCGCGCCCTGGGAGATTTCTACGACGACTTCCGCCCGACCGACGACACCGAGGTGGTTCGACTCCTGCAGGCGACGTCGGAAACACGCGAGACGCACAGCGACGCGCCACGCGAACAACCCGGCGAATCGGGCTCGGCGGGCGTCGCGCCGGGCGCGACACCAACTGAGGTTCTCATCGAAGCTGACGATGTCGAGCTTCCCGGGCTGTTGGGGATCCCGACGTCACCTCGCGGTGTCGTGGTGTTCGCACACGGCAGCGGCAGCAGCCGCCATAGCACGCGCAATCAGATGGTCGCGAGCCGGCTTCGCGACGCGGGGATCGCGACCTTGCTGTTCGACCTCCTCAGCGAGAG
This sequence comes from Acidimicrobiia bacterium, assembly GCA_035646535.1. Taxonomy (GTDB): domain Bacteria; phylum Actinomycetota; class Acidimicrobiia; order IMCC26256; family JANYLB01; genus DASRPD01. The sequence continues at coordinate 24,799 of DASRPD010000115.1, read as the reverse complement.
GGAGGCCGTCGATCGTTCGCTCGTGTTCGACGTGGAGCTCCTGTCGAGCCGACTGTTGGCCGCGACCCGATGGATCACCCGCCATCCCGTGCTCGGTTCGCTGCCGGTTGGCTACTTCGGCGCGAGCACGGGTGCCGCCGCCGCGCTGTGGACCGCCGCGGAATCGGATCTCGACGTACGCGCGGTGGTCTCGCGCGGTGGTCGTCCTGATCTCGCGAACTCCAGGCTGGCCGCGGTGCGTTGCCCGACGCTGCTGATCGTGGGCGGCGCCGATTCCGTCGTGTTGGGGCTCAATCGCGAGGCCGCGTCTCGCTTGCGGTGCCCTCACCAACTGGCGATCGTCTCCGAGGCAACCCATCTGTTCGAAGAGCCGGGCGCGCTCGAGACGGTCGCGGGCCTTGCCGCCGACTGGTTCGTGGACAACCTCGCCGGCACCGACCGCTGAGCCCGTAAGGTGACTCGACATGGCTGACTACGGGCTGGCGGAGCTCTCTCGATCGGAGTGCGTCGAACTGCTGCGCGTCGCTCGGCCGCATCGGCGTCACGGTCGACTCGATCCCCGCGGTACTTCCAGTATGGGTCGTGATGATCGACGATCGGCTCATCTTCCGGACGGTTCCGGGTACCAAGCTCGAGATGGCCGCGGCGGGCGCCGTCGTGGCGCTCGAGGTCGACGACTTCGACGCGCAGAGTCGCGAGGGTTGGAGCGTGCTCGTCCGTGGATTGGCCGCCCAACTCGGCGATCCGGCAGTCATCGAACAGGCCAAGTCGACGTTGATCGACACGTGGATCCCCGAGGCGAGCGCGGAGCACTTCGTCTCGATCACTCCCGACATCGTCACCGGCCGACGCCTGCACCGCCGCTGACGCGGCGCCGACCACGCGGTCGGAGCCCGACCCGAGGAGCTCGTCGGGCCCTACGTCTCGACGGTCGGCGCCTCGACGGTCGGCGCCTCGACGGTCGGTGTCGCTACTGCCGACGGGGCCGGCTCCGCCTCTGCGCTCGGCAGACGCCCGGCCCGCCACCCCGAGACCGCGAGCACACCGAGACCGTACGCCGCGGCCAGGAAGCCGATGAGCAGACCGATGCCGGGGATCACCGCGGCCGCGCGGAGGACGGCAAACCCGACGAGGAACGCGACGATCGCGTGGCCCCGGCGGACCATCAGACGGCCGAGGACGAGCGCGGTGGCGAGATAGCCCACTGGGTACGCCACCGAGAGCGCGACGAGCGTGCCGACGCCGAGTGGCAGGCCCAGGATCGTGACTGAGACCCCGAGCGCCACGATGGGCAGCGCCAGACCGACGAGCGCGCCCCAGCCCACGCATGCACCGATCGACGACCGACCTGCTGCCGACACCGTGGCCCCGGCTCGGGGAAACAGCAGGAGCAACACGACGCCGAGCACGGCCAACGACACGGTGAGGGCCGCCCACCACAGCACCAACAGCGCCCAACCGATCGCCGTGAAGAGCCCCGTGAGGCTGATCTCCTCGACCGATCCGCCGACGGTCGCACCGGGCGCCACGCGCGGCTTGTCCGACGAGCTCACGTCACCGGTCACCCGCCCGCCGTCGGCGATCACCGCCCGCCCGGAGAACACGATGACCTCGTCGCCGACGCGACCACGCACGACGACGTCGCCCTTGAGCACCACCACCGAACCGGTCACCTCGCCGCGAATCGTAACGTTGCCGCGCGCCACGAACACCGAGCCGTCGACGACACCATCGACGCGCACCGAGCCGTCGACCGAGACGACGGCGCCATCGACACGCTTGTCAGAGCCGACCCGCACAGGGCCGGTGACCGACACCTGCGGTTCGGAATCAGAATCGGAGTCGGCGTCAGCGGCGCCGGCAGGCGCGGCCGAGGTCACCAGCGCGATGACGGTTGCACACACCAGTGCGAACAGGGTGCGGCCAACGGTACGGGTGAGCAACGTCATGGTGACCCCCGAGCAGAGAGAACGCGGTGAGACCGAGCTCGTTCATCGTATTGGCGCAGTCCCTGCTCGCGGTCGATGCCCGCAGGGCCCGATGTCAAGACGACGGCGACCGTTCTGCGAACACGAGCACGGGAATCGGGGCCGACGCGGCGAGATGGGTGGCGACACTACCGAGCACGGCCTTGGTCGCCCCGTGGCCCCGACTGCCGATCGCGAGCAGCTCGGCGCCGGCTTCGACCGCATGGTCAGCCAGGGCGTGCGCGGGGACACCGGCGAGCACGGTCGTCGTCGGGGCCCGGCCGGTTCGCTGGGTGGCAAGCTCCGCCGCATCCGCGAGCGCGGCCTCGGCGTGGTCTCGCTCGGACCACGGGCGGTCCGATTGGGCGGTGTCGTAGTCCAGCACGGCAGCCAGGGTGATCGAGCCGACGCGATCTCCGAGCAGGTCGAGCGCGGCGGTGAGTGCCGCGAGCGCGGCCTGCGATCCATCGATGCCGACAAGGACGTCCACGGGCCCGGAGCCGGACTCGCCCTTGCTGAGTGTGACCGCATGCGCCTCGCGTTCACGTTTCACGTCGCCGAGTGCGAGCGGGATCACGAGCGGCCCGAGCACCGCACCGAGGGCTCCCCACGAGAACGGCGCGTGACCACGCCGGCCCATGAACACGGCCGCGATGACGCCAATCGTGACCCAAGCAACGAGGACGAGGAGGAGCGCGGTGGTCGCGGACATGCCTCGATTGTGACCCGCGCGACGCCTGCGGGGCGAGATGCCGGCCTGAGACCGGTCGGTGTGGCCCGCGAACCCCCGGCGAGGACGGTCCGAACTACGGCGAGACCCTGAGGAGCGTGCCGAGCCCGCTGGAGTCGAACGTGTCGATCGTCACCGCGCTGGCGACGCCATCGGAGCCGATGTCGAAGATCACCGTCGAGCGATAGTCCGGCAGCTCCGCGTCGTGGGGATAGATGAAGGTGTTGCCATCCCAGTGCTCGAGCGGGAACTCCATTCCTTGCGGGCCCTCGACGATCACGAGACCGCCGTCAACCGCGACGACATCGACGTCGCCCACGTAGTCGTTGCGATACGTACCCACGTAGGACTCATCGGGAGCGGCGGGTGCCGCGTCGGTCGGGGGCGTCGACCAGTCCTCGGTCGGCCCGTACAGGCCCGAGAAGCGTTCGCCCCAGATCTCGATCCAGTCCTGGGTGACCTCGCCCGTCTGGACGAGCTCGAAGTACGCGTCGGTGATCGCCTCGGGTACACCGATCGGCTCGCCGTTGGTGAGCACGACGATGCCGAGGTCGGCGCCGGGCAGGAGCTTCGCGGTCGTGGACGCGCCGACCGAGAACGCCCCCGAGTGGTTCCAGCGAATCGCGCCGGTGTCGTCGACATCGATGTTCCATCCCAGTCCGTAGAAGGTCGCCGGATCCGCGATCGTCGGACTCGGGGGGCTCTTCATGATCATGGGCGTGTGGGTCTGATCGAGCGCGTCCTCGTCCACGATCTGGCCGCCGTCCAGCGACCCGCCCGCGAGCTGCAGACGCAGCCACTTGACGAGGTCGACCACGTTCGAGCTGACGCCACCGGCGGGAGCCTGCGCGTCGGGCATGCGTTCGAACGCGGCCTCCCAGGAGCCGTCTACGTCCACGTGCAGAGACGCACGGTTGGCGGCGGCCACGTAGTCGTCGTGGCTCATGCTCGTCGACGTCATGCCCGCAGGCTCGAACAGTTCCGTCTCCGCCAGCTCCTCCCACGACATGCCGGCGGCGCGCGCCGCGGCCTCACCCGCGGTGGTGAGCCCGAAGTTCGAGTAGGAGTACGTGGCTCGGAAGGGATCGAGCGGCTCGTAGCGGAGGCGTTCCATGATCTGCGCACGGTCGTAGCCGACGCTCTCCAGGTCGTTGCCCGCGCCGCCCGGCAGGCCGCTGCGGTGGGCGAACAGGTCCTCGAACGTGACGTGGGTGGTCACCCAGGGGTCGCTCAACGCGAAGCCCGGCAGGTAGGGAGCGACCGGGTCGTCCCATGCGATCGTTCCGTCACCGACGACGCCAGCGACCACCGTCGACGAGATCGGCTTCGACAGCGAGGCGACTTGGAAGACCGTGTCCCGGTTCACCGACTCGTCCTCGCCGACGGTCCGTACCCCGTAGCCCTTGGTGAGCATCACCTCGTCCTCGAAGACGACGCCGACCGCGATGCCCGGCACCCCGGTCTCGTCCATGGCTTCCTCGACGATCTCGTCGAGACCGGGCAGGGTCGCCTCGATGTCGGCGCGCGTCAGCTCGCTTCCGGGCGCGGTGTCGGAGGACTCGTCGCTCGAGTCGGCGTCGTTCGCACACGCCGCGGCCGCGAGCATCACCGCGACCACGACGACCAGCCACCGTGCCCGTGCTCCGGTGCCCGATGATGCCGTGCTCATCCGACGGAACATGGAGCCTCCTACGCGAGACGCGGGTGCGCGCCACCGCGCGCCGATCACACAACCTTGTCACCGTCGACAGTCGCGGTGGCGATCTTGAACCGCGCGTGTTCCGGCGGGCCGGCCGGTGACACGACTGGCCTGCCCGCGACGTGGCCCGCGCGGAGAGTGGTGAGTTACGGCAGGTGCCAGATCTGGGTGGTCGTCGCCCAGAAGATGACCGCGCACACGAGCACGATCGCGCCGGACAGTGCGAGGCCCTTGAGGTTCGTCTCGGGTTGCGGCGCATCATCGCCCGAGGTCAGCCACGGGCGCAGGATGCGGTTCACGCCCCATGGCATCGTCACGTAGGTCATGATGAAGCTGGACGCGAGGTTGCCGACCAACAGCATCTGCCACAACTTGGCATCGGGGAACAGCTCGGAGATCGCCAGCGTGAGGAACATGACCGTCGGGTAGAGGCCGACCCACACGGCGATCGACGTCTTGAAGCCGCTCGGACCCTTCTCGCCTTCGGTGCGGTCGCCGAAGTCGAACCAGTTCCCGAACGAGTTCTGGATCGTGCGGAGACGGAAGTCCTGGAAATGCTTCGCCTGCTCCAGCAGGTGCTTACGTTCGTCCGAATCGAGCCACTGCTCGAGATGTGTGCCCGAGTCGAACCTATAGACCGCGGTCCACTCGTCCTGGACACCGGGCACCGGGCGGAACAGCTCGGAACCTCGGAAGCCCTCGAACCCACGCTCAGCCTCGGTCATCTCCTCCTGCCAGCTCAGGAACTCATCCACGAGCTCGTCGCTCACCTTGTGGCTCACGACGACGGTGACCAGCTCTTCGGGCGAGGCGACGCCGACCATGACCTGCTGGGTCGCCGAGCGATCGTGGAGATCCGCGCCCTGGTTGAGGAGCTCCTGGCGCACGCCGCTGTTGAGCCAGGACTGGAGGTGCTTCACCGAATCGAACCGGTAGACGACGGTCCAGTCCGCCTCCGCGTGACTCGGCGGGCTGACCTCGGCCCCGATGAACCCCGGGAACGTCGCGGCCGCCTCGTTGAGCTTGTGCTGCCACGCGTCGTGGGCTTGCTCGCAGCCCGGCCTGACGTGCTCGCCGATCACGACCGTCGCGGGCGCCGTCCCCGTGGTGCCATCGGTGGTGTTTGTACTCACGTCGAACTCCCGAGTGCCATGCTTTCGTTCAGTACGGGTGCTTGTCGGACTTGTTCGCCCACGCTTCGTACGCGGCCGCACCCAGGTCGGGGCGCAGCTGCTCGATCTTGATCCGCCGCTCGGCGTAGGGCCTGGCGAAGTCTTCGTACTGGAAAGCGTCGTCGAAGCCGATCTTGCTCGTCGCGTCGAGATCGTTGGCGAAATGCACCGCCTCGATGCGCGCCCAGTAGATCGCGCTCATGCACATCGGACAGGGCGCACCGCTGATGAAGATCTCGTGACCCATCAGCATCTTGGAGCGCTCGGGTACCGGGTCGGGTGAGCCTTCCGGTCGGGGCACGAGCTGCAGCGTCGACTCGTTCTGGTGCTCGGACGAGATCGAGGGTGCCTCCCGGTTGAGGACGGCAACCGCCTTGCGGATGGTCTCGACCTCGGCGTGCGCGGTGATGTCACCGGTGAGCAGCACTCGGTTCTGACCCCTCGCCACGATCTCGCCGTCCATCGTGGCGATCACCGCGCCGAACGGGCCGCCCCAGTTGTTGTCGACCGACTCCTTGGCCAGCCGACACGCTTCTTCCATCAGCTCTTCGTGGGTCATGTTCCTCTCCGATTCGCCGGTTTATGAGTCATCAACTGTCGTCTTCCGATCCGCAGTCGTCGTTGCTCGGCTGCGACGGCCAGACGCAGAGGTCGATGAACGTCTCGCCGCCGGGTCCACCCGCTTCGAACACGCGGTAGCGCGAACTGTTGGTCGCGGTGAGCCCGGAGTGACCGCCGAAGGAGCTTCCCTCTCCGCCACTGGTCTCGGTGCTCCACCCGTTCGACTTGAGCGCCACGGATTACGACGACACGAGAGCGGACGATGAATCGCTCGCCGTGAAGTACTCGTGGATGCCGCCACCGGCGATGTCGTCCTGCCTCTGCTTGGTCGCTCCGTCGGGCTCCGGGACTCCATCCAGCAGGCCGTCGCTGGTTCCGCCCGCACTCGACGCGGCCGTGCTCGATGTCGACGCCGCCTTGGTGGTCGTCGTTCTGTCGTCGCTGCTGCTGTCGCCGGATGAGCTGCAGCCTGCCGCGATGAGCCCGACCATTGCGACCATGATCGAAGCCCGCTTGATGGTCTTCATGGTTCGCCTTCGAGGGTTGGGACACCGGACGCGCGCAGGACCCTTTGACCCGACTGATCCGGCCACATTGACTGGTCGATCGATACGATCGGCTCAGGCCTTGAGCGCGAATTGCCGATCCAGGGGCGACGAGGCGGTCGGTGGCCAACGAGGCCATCGCCTGGGTGTCCATGACCGCTCTGGACCCGCTCCGACCCGAAGAGGAAGAGGTGGCGTCATGTTCACGCCGATTGCCGGTCTGCCCGAGACGGTTGTGGGGGTCGAGGCGCACGGCAAGATCCGCGCCGAGGACTACCGGGACACGCTCGTTCCTGCGGTCGAAGATCTGATCGCGCGGGCGGGCAAGGCCCGGGTGCTGGTCGTGTTGGGCCCGGAGTGGGACGGGTACTCGGCCGGCGCCATGTTCGACGACGCCAAGTTGGGAATCGAGCACCTCAAGGCCTGGCAGCGATTCGCGCTGGTCTCCGACGCCGATTGGATCCACCACGTCGCTTCGCTGTTCGGCTGGCTCGTGCCCGGCGAAGTGCGGTCCTTTCCCTACGCGCAACTCGACGAGGCCAAGGCCTGGATCACCGGCTGACGTCGGAGGCTCCAGCGGCAGGATCCCTCCGTCGGTGGCGAAGCGAACAGTGACGTACCTCGGAGCAAACAGTCCACGCACGCGAGCGTGGTAGGAGGTGGACGACACGGTCCGAACCACGCACCCACCGCCCGGAGCCGTAGCCTGGCGACCCTCACGATCAGACCGAGGACAAGAGCGTGTGCCGTGCCACCCGGGCCGTTCCGCCCGCAACCGACATGGCCGACCTGCCGTCGGCGCTCGCCGAGGGCGGGACGGAACGCAGGCTCTCCGGGCGCTCGGTGGCCATGTTCTCCGACGCCGGATCGTCGCCGGGAACGAAGCCCGGCCCACTGCCGCCCATCTCCAGCTGTCCGACTCCGACGAGGTCCGCGAGCTCCTGTTGCGGCTCGCCGCGCGACTGGAAGGCGCTTCCCGATGACCGAAGAGTGGCTCTGGAGCTACGAGGGCTACGACCCCGACCGCGTGGGCGTCGCCGAGGCCCTGTGCACGGTGGGCAACGGCTACTTCGCCACCCGGGGTGCGCTGGCGGAGTGTGCGGCTGACGGCATCCACTACCCGGGCACCTACCTCGCCGGGGTCTTCAACCGGATCGCCACCGAGGTCTCCGGGCGGCTCGTGGAGAACGAGTCGATGGTCAACGTGCCGAACTGGCTCTGCCTCACCGTCACCGCCGACGACGGGGCGCCGTTCGATCCACAGCACTGCGACGTGATCGAGCACTTCCTCGAGCTGGACATGCGTCGAGTCGTCCTCCTTCGTCGGTCGAAGCTCCGCCACCGCGACGGTCGGATCCTGCAGATCACCCAGCGCCGATTCGTGAGCCTGCGCGATCCGCACGTGGCCGCACTCGAGACGACGCTCGTGGCCGAGAACTGGTCCGGCCGGGTCGTGGTCGAGAGCGCACTCGACGGAACGGTGCGCAACGCGGGCGTCGCGCGCTACGACGCCCTCGGCAACGAGCACCTCATCCCGATCATCGCCCGTCAAGCATCCGAAGAGGCCGAGTGTCTCGTGGTCGAGACGAGCACGTCGCACATCCGGATCGCACAGACGGCCCGCACGCGCGTCTTTCGCGATGGCCGGCCTCTCGACGTGGTGCGAACCCTCGCGAGTCGCGATCGGTGGGTGGGCCAGTCGTTCCCGATCGACCTCGAAGCGGGGCGCGAGGTCCGCGTCGAGAAGATCATGGCCATGTTCACGTCGCGCGACCAGGGCATCTTCGAGCCGCAGCAGGAGTCCGAGCACTGGGCGCTCGAAGTCGCGGGAGGCTTCGACGAGCTGCTCGGCCGTCACGTCGTCAGCTGGGACCACGCCTGGCACCGCTGTCGGATAAGCGTCGGCCGGTCGCACCGTCGGACCACGAAGGTGCTCAACCTGCACATGTTGCACCTGCTCCAGACCGTGTCCCGCAACTCGGCCGAGCTCGACGTCGGCGTTCCGGCGCGCGGGCTCCACGGGGAGGCATACCGCGGTCACGTCTTCTGGGACGAGCTGTTCATCTTCCCCTTCCTCAACTGGCGGATCCCCGAGCTGGCTCGTTCGCTGTTGCGCTACCGCGCCCGTCGCCTCGACCAGGCCCGCTACTCCGCGACGGCCGCGGGCTACGAGGGCGCGATGTTCCCCTGGCAGAGCGGGAGCGACGGGCGGGAAGAGACCCAGACGATGCACCTCAACCCACTCTCGGGGCGCTGGCTCACCGACGGCAGCAGGCTGCAGCGACACGTGAACGCCGCCATCGCGTTCAATGTCTGGTCGTACTGGCAGGTCTCGGGTGACGTCGAGTTCATGCGGTTCTGGGGTGCGGAGATGATCCTCGAGATCGCGCGGTTCTGGGCCAGCGCGGCGGAATACAACCACGCGCTCGACCGCTACGAGATCAAGGGCGTGATGGGCCCCGACGAGTACCACGATGCGTACCCGGACCAGGCCACGCCCGGGCTGGACAACAACGCGTACACAAACATCATGGCGGTCTGGTGCATCCTCCGCGCCTTCGATGCCCTCGACGTGTTGCCGGAACCGCGCGCCCGCCAGCTCCACGAGAAGCTCTCGATCACCGTCGAGGAGCTGGATCGTTGGCGTGACGTCAGCGCCAAGATGCGGGTCTGCTTTCACGACGGCAACATCCTCAGCCAGTTCGAGGGCTACGAGCACCTGCTCGAGTTCGACTGGGACGGCTACGCCGCGAAGTACGGAAACATCCAGCGGCTCGATCGGATCCTGGAAGCCGAGGGCGACTCACCGAACCGCTACAAGGTGGCCAAGCAGCCCGACGCGCTGATGCTGTTCTTCCTCCTCTCGGTCGACGAGATACGCGACCTGCTCGAGCATCTCAGCTACGAGTGGTCCGACGACCTCGTCGAACGCAACGTCGAGTACTACGCGGCGCGCACGTCGCATGGTTCGACGCTCAGCCAGATGATCCAGGCGTGGATCTACTCGAAGATCGACATGGAGCGTGCCTGGACGCTGTTCCGTGAGGCGCTCGTCGCGGATGTCACCGACGCGCAGGGCGGCACGACCCGGGAAGGCATCCACCTCGGTGCCATGGCGGGCACCGTCGATCTCGTCCAGCGGTGCTTCACCGGGATCGAGACGCGCGAGGAGCGCCTCATCGTGGACCCGAACCTGCCCCCCCAGCTCGACACGATCCACATCCCGATGCGCTACCGAGGTCACCCACTCCTCCTCACCTTCGGCCACGAGCAGGTGGTTGCCGAGGTCATGCCCGACGGCGGCCAGCCCGTGTGCATCGAGATCCGCGGCAAGGTGTACGAGGTCGCGCCGGGCGACAAGCTCGTTGTTGACCTCGATGCCGAGGGGTGACGCCGGAACAGCGCCCTGCTTCTCGGCACGGTTGCTACCGAACACGCGGGCTCACCCGGCCGAGGACGAGGTGCACCGCGACCCGAACCGGGTTTGTCGCCGGGCTCAGCAGAGTTGCGGGTCGAGGTCGAGAACGACCCGGACGGCTGATGCCTTCGGCGAGGAACCCGAGGATCGACGGCAGTTGCAGCCGGGTCGATGTCTAGGTGCGAAGCTGATCGTGCGACAGGCTCCGGTCGTTGCGCGAGAGACGCGGAAGCTGCACGGGCTTGGGGAAGGGCGCGATGCCGCCGACCAGGTCCGCGAAGTCGTCGATTGGCCGGGGGCGGGCGAAACGGTAGCCCTGGGCGAGGTTGCAGCCCATGGCGACCAGCTCGGCAATCTGGGCGGTGGTCTCGACGCCTTCCGCGATCACCCCGAGGCCCAGCGTCCGGGCCAGGTCCACCACGGCCGCGACAATCGCCGAATCCTTGGAGTCCGCGCCCAGCCCGGCGACGAATGAGCGGTCGACCTTCACCGAGTCGATCGGGAGCCACTTGAATTGGCTCAGCGACGAATAGCCCGTCCCGAAGTCGTCGATGCTCAGGGAGCAGCCCAACGACTTCAGGCGCTGGATCATCACGAGCGCCGTGTCGGCATCCGCGGTCAGCGCGCTCTCGGTGATCTCGAGGCACAGCATCTGCGGGTCGATCGCGTGCAGCTCGAACAGATGCTCGAGCTGCACGGCAAGATCGTCTTGTTCGAGCTGGCGGGGCGACACGTTCACCGCAACGACAAATCCGTCGGGGGCATCGGGCGCCCACCGGGTTGCGGCGCGAACCGCCTCGTCGAACACCCACCTGCCGAGTGGCACGATCAGGCCGCTGTCCTCGGCGAGCTCGATGAAGTCCTCGGGCTCGACGATGCCGCGCGTCGGGTGCTGCCAGCGGACCAGGGCTTCGGCGCCGACGCACCGGCCGTCTCGGAGGTTCACGATCGGCTGGAAGAAGAGACGCAGCTCGCCCCGCCCGATGGCACTTCGCAGTGCGTGCTCGGTGGCGTCGCGGTCGAGAACGCGCTCCCGCAACCGGTCGTCGAAGAAGGCGATACGACCCGGACCCGAGGCCTTGGCGTGGTACATCGCCGCGTCGGCATCGCGCAGAAGATCTTCGGGGCGGCCGTCGCCGCTGCCCATCGCGATGCCGACGCTCGCCCCGAGGACGACCTCGGTTCCGCCCGCGACGAAAGGACGCGCGATCGCTTCACCCAGACGCTGCGCGCACTCACGCGCCCACACCTCGGCGTCGGCAGGGGCCAGGTCCTCGCACAGAACCGTGAACTCGTCACCGCCGAAGCGGGCGACGGTGTCGCCAGATCGCACCGCCTTCTTCAAGCGCCGTGCGACCTCGATGAGAAGCGCATCGCCGACATCGTGTCCGCGGCTGTCGTTGACGTTCTTGAACCGGTCGAGGTCCAAGAACAGGACGCCGACGCGAAGCCCACTCCGTCGGGCGCGGGCCAGGGCCTGCTCGAGCCGATCGAGAAGCAGCATCCGGTTCGGGAGCCCCGTCAGCGCATCGTGCAGTGACAGATGGGTGAGGTCCCGCTCCAAGCGTTCCTTGTCGGCGGTGCTCCACTGAAGCAGCATGATGACGATCCCGGAGCCCAACACGGCCAGGACCGCCACCCCATGGACCTGCGGCTGCGGGACGAGCGACGGGACCCAACCGAAGCCGATGGCCAGTTGTCCGAGCACGGTCGCGCAGACCATCCAGGCGATCGCGGGCCGGGCAACCCGCGAGCCGTCGACCCGGATGTTCTCGGCGGCGGCGAACACGTAGCCGAGCGTGAACACGGGCCCCCAGCCAATGGCGTAGATCGCCAGAGCGACACCGCCGACCATGACCCCGACTCGCAGCACCATCTGCCAGGTGCGACACCCTGATGGCCAGAGTGCGTAGGCGACATTCGAGCCCAGCTGAGCCACGAACACGCTGCCGACGAGGACCCACAGGGGGAGATCGGCGACCCAGCCGTGGCTCCGGCCGAACGCATAGATCGGGATCAGCGCGAGCGGAATGAGCTGTAACGGGGTGAGCAAGGCGGCACGCACGACCGCGCGACGCTCCGTCGGGTGCTGCAACTCGGCCACCGGCGCCATCGGGCGCGGCAGGCCCGTCATGTCCCCCATACGGGCTTCATCGGCAGTCCGCCACCCCGCCATGAGGCCTTTGGCCCACGTCCGGCGAACCGATTGCCGACGGCAGCTTCTCTTCCGGGCTGTAACTATTCAGGTGTGAATCGCGCGGTCCGCGCGTGGGTCCACCACTGTGCGCGCGCGGTCGGGTAGACCATGGGGTGTGGTCGACGAGCGGGACCGGCGGATCGCGCAGCTCGAAGCGCACGTCGACGCGTTGACGCAGCGCAACGCTGAGCTCGAGGCTCGGATCGCCGACCTCGAAGAGCGGCTCGGCCGCAATCCGCGCAACTCGTCGATGCCTCCCTCGGCGGAAGGGTTCTCGAAGCCGCCGGCACCGTCGCGTGCCGAGCGGCGCGCCGCGAAGCGCAAACCAGGAAAGCAACCCGGAACCGAGGGCAAGCATCTGGCCCGGGTCGCCGAACCTGATGAGGTCCTGGGCCATGCACCGGCCGCGTGCGCATCGTGTGGGGCCGATCTGGCCGACGCGGAGGTCGTGGGCACCGAGCGCCGCCAGGTGTTCGACCTGCCCGAGATCGCCCTGCACGTCACCGAGCACGTCGTCGAGCGTCGTCGCTGTGCGTGCGGATGCGAGACCAAGGCCGTGTTCCCTCCGGCGGCGACCGCCCCGGCTTGTTACGGCCCGGGGGTGCGGGCCCTGGCGGTGTACCTGGCGGTGCATCAACACCTGCCGTTCGATCGGATGGCGCAACTGTTTCGCGACGTGCTCGGACAAGAGGTCTCGGTCGGGGCGCTCGCCCAGATGGTCGCCGAGGCGGCCGACGCCACCGGCCCGTTCCTGGAGGACGTGAAGGTGTTGTTGCGTGCGGCGGACGCTGTGCACTTCGACGAGACCGGCGGGCGAGCCGCCGGGCGGCTGCATTGGGTCCACTCGGCGTCGACGGCACTGCTCACCCTGCTCGACCGCCACGCCCGGCGCGGCACGCTGGGGATGGACGACCTGGGTGTCATCGGCGAGATGACCGGCATCGCGATCCACGACGGATGGCGGCCCTACCGCTCCTACGATGTGGTCCACTCCTTGTGCAACGCCCATCACCTCCGCGAGCTCCAAGCGATCGGCGTGGTCTGGGACCAGGGCTGGGCCAACGACCTGGCCGCGTTGCTCATCGAGGCGAAGACCGCCGTCGAAGCCGCGCAGCGCGCGGGGCGAGACCGCCTCGACGACACGACACTGCACTCGATCCGCGTCCGCTACGGCAAACTCATCGCCAAGGGCATCGCCGCGAACCCCGAACCCGAGTCCGGCAAACGGCACGGCTACGAGAAGAAGGCCCACAACCCGTTGAGGCGCCTCGATGCCCAGCGCGCCGACGTCCTGCGGTTCTGCAACGACTTCCGGGCGAGCTTCGACAACAACCAAGCTGAGCGCGACATCAGGATGGTCAAGCTCCAACAGAAGATCTCCGGATCGTGGCGCACCCTCGACGGTGCCCGCGACTTCTGCGCCATCCGCAGCTACGTATCGACCCTCCGCAAGAACCAACGCGACATCCTCGGCGGGCTACGCCTACTCTTCGAAGGTCACGCCTGGCTACCCGGCGGGACCTGAACAGTTACTCCGGGCTATGCGGGCAACGAGGCCCGCTCGAGCGGCCGGGGCGGACGGAAACCGAGCCTGAGCCGCGGAGATGTTCAGTGCGCTCGGAGGGATTCGAACCCCCAACCTTCTGATCCGTAATGCCGCCTCGGTGGTCCGGGCCGCGCGACCCGGTCCTCGGCTGTGTTGTCGGGATCGACGCTACCAGCGGCAACGTGCCGCGGGACGTCCGACTCGCTCGTCCCGATCCGTGCTGGTCCGCCGAAGTTGGTTAGCAGCTGGTTAGCGCGTGTCCTCCGGGCGTCGTTCGGCGACGCGGCGAATCGCATCAACGAAGGGCAGATCTTCGGCCTTGGTGGCTTCGTCCAGCTCTGAGAACGGGACCACCGACGGGTGCCCCTCGTCGCGGCCGCTCATCCAAGCAGCCCACGCGTTGTGAACGTCCTCAGGAGTCACGCTTGTCTCCTTGGCAAGGAGCAAGACGGCGTAGAACAGGAAAAGTTGATCGGTATCGTCATCTGGGAGCACTTCGATGGGAAGCTCGGCGCGAATCTCCGACGCAAGTGTTTCGATGAAGTTCAACGGAACCAGACGACACGGATCATGAGGAGAACGTAGATCGCGGCAAACACGAATGGAACCACCTGCTCCACCGCGCTGGCCTCCCGGTGGCGCTGCCGCCGCCACCAGGCAGGAAGTCCAGATTCAACCTTCGGATCCGCGCCCGTCTCACCGGAATGAAGGAACGACCACTCGGCGGTGTACGGCTGAACGGGGAATCGCCGTTCCATCTCGTTGATCACTTGGAACTTCGCCCGGTTCAGACGGCGGTAGTAGCGCAGCAATGCCCACCAAGTCAGAGAGAGAACCACGCCAGCCACCGCCGCAACAATCAGTCCGAACGCGTCGAAGGTCGGGAGTGCCCTGTGCGGAGGGGGCTTCCGGGCAGAACTCAAGATCGCGATGACGGCGGCGAGAGCCGCGTTCAGGCTGACGAAGAACGTGTTGGAGCCTGCGCGTCGGGCTGACGTCCGATCAGCCATCTCGACCGCAAGCTTGTACAACTCAAGTTCAGTTGAGCGATCTTCCGAGGGCATCGCCTCGGATCCGTCAACGACCACCGGCGATGAGCTTCTTCAAGTACTCCCAGTTCCACTTGTAGACCTTGTCGGTGGTCAGGGACGCGGTCGGCTTCGCGTACGACCCGTTCGGGCGCCCGTTGAGGAGGAAGTAGGGCTTGCTCTCGTCGCGCGCGATCTCGATCTCCGCGTTGACTCCCGTTGCTGAATCGGTGTATTCGCCGCAGATCACGATGACCTGGTCAACGCGCTTGATCCGAGTCCGCGCCTTGCTCTTCCAATCACTCGATGCCTCCTTGATCGACCAATCCTCGATCTCAAACGGAGAGTCCTCGTTCTTGGCCTGACCGATGAGCAAGTTCTTGCAGTCGTTGTCGTGGTCATAGTCGAAACTGACGAAGACCGGCGTCTTGGGCATCGGCGAGCTCCTCGAGGTCGAGTCTCTTTACCGTAGCGATGAGGTGGGACAGTTACGCGAGGTCGATCCTCGTGAGGACCACGTCGGCGACATGGATCGAACGGGTTCAACCATCGAGTTCGGCGGCCCGTCCGCATCGTCGGATACGCGACCCGCGAGAGGCGGGTGTTCAACCGCTCGGGCGAGACGGTCGCTAGTCAGACAACTCCGTCAGACAACGCCGTCAGACAACCTGTCAGACAACTTGGCGTGTACAGTCAACTCATGGTTGTGAGAAGGGTGGCCTGATGGGGAGCCTCCAGGAGCCATTCGAGGCTGCGCTGGACCGTCTGCGACGGGCCAGCACCGACCTCCAGGACGTTGAAGCCAAGGCCGCGGCAGGGGGTCTTCCGCGGAGTGCCGTCGAGACGGTGTCCGCCTTTGCTAACGCAGAGGGCGGTCTCCTGATCCTCGGGCTCGACGAAGTGGACGGGTTCCGCCCCGTCGAGGTCGATGCTTCGAAGTTGGCAGCGGACCTGGCCTCGGCTTGCGCGGACCAGATGGAGCCGCCCATCCGGCCGGAAATCGACGTCGTCGCCATAGACGAGCACCCAGTCGTTATCGCCGTGATCGATCCCCTGCCCATCGAGCGAAAGCCGTGCTTCGTGAAGGCACGGGGGATCGAGCGGGGCTCGTTCCTGCGAACCCACGACGGCGACCGCGCGCTCACGACCTACGAGGTCCACGTCCTCAGGTCTTCGCAGGGCCAGCCGCAGGACGACACCATGCCGGTACCGGAGGCGACCCTGGCAGACCTTGACCCCGGCCTCCTGTCGCGGCTGCTCCGGCGTCTCCGCGATACCCGTGGCCCCGTGTTCGCGACAGCCACCGACGACGACATCCTTCGAATGATGGGGGTGGTCATCGCCACCGACAAGGGACCCGCGATCACCCTCGGCGGCCTGCTCGCGCTCGGGCGCTACCCGCAGCAGCACTTCCCACAGCTCGACATCACATTCGTGGCCTACCCGACCACGACGGGCGAGCCACTCCAGGACGGGACGAGGTTCACCGACAACCAGTCAATCGACGGGCCGATTCCGGCGATGGTTGCCGGCGCCCTCGCCGCAATGCGCCGGAACATGAAGCGTCGCTCGGTCGTGGTTGGGCTCGGCCGAGAAGACACATGGGAGTACCCGGAGGAGGCGGTGCGAGAGGTGATCGCCAACGCGCTGATGCACCGCGATTACCACCCCCTCGCGCGGGGCGCGCAAGTTCGGGTCGAGCTCTATCCCGATCGCCTCGAGGTGAGCAGCCCCGGCGGCCTGTATGGGCCGGTCGCACGCGAGGACCTCCTGGCCGAGTCGGTTTCGTCCTCTCGCAACGCCGTGCTCGCGAAGCTGCTCGAAGACGTCGAGGTGCCGGACACCGGGCGCACGGTTTGCGAGAACCGTGGGACCGGCCTTCTCGTCGCAGCGGCAGCCTTACGAAACGCGGGGATCGAGCCGCCGCTTCTCGTGGATACCGTGCGCGAGTTCCGAGTTCTGATTCGCAACCACGGCCTCCTCGACGAGGAAGCGCTGGCATGGCTCGCAAACGTCGACACCACCGGACTTCATGACCGTCAGCGGCTCGGCTTGGCGTTCGCGCGCCGCCATTCGCCGATCACGAACCAGCAGTACCGCACCCTCACCGGGTGCGATGCCCTCACCGCAACCCGCGACTTGACCGGAATGGCCGGCCTCGGCCTCCTCGAGAAGAGTCGCGACCGACGGTGGGCACGCTGGCATCTCGCGGGAGCCAATCGCGACGACGGCCAGACGCCGCTTCCATTTGGCAACGAGGGCACGGCCTCGCCGCGCCGAGACCGGCGTCCTGATCTCCTGAGACTCCTCGTCGGCGGACCCCGGAGTTCGAGGGAGCTGGCCGCCAGCCTCGGGATGACCAAGGAAGGTGTCCTGAAGTGGTTGAGGAGGATGGAGGCCGACGGCGAAGTCACGACAACGGGGTCGCGTCGTAAGAGCCGCGCCAACAAGTGGCGGCTCGAACCCGGCCGAGGCGAGCGGCGTTAGCACTCGGCGAAAACGGCGGCGACATCTGCTGAGCGCTACCCGGGCAGGTGACTGGCAACCAGGGCTTGCAGTTCCCGGTCAGGGAAAGTGTGGCGCTTGTAGAGCGGGCTGCACGGGGTACCGGCCAGGCGAACGGCCAGCGGCACCAACTCCTCGCCGCGCTCGTCGGCGCGGTCCATCTTCGCGAGGAAGCTGAACTCGTTCATGATCCCCACCACGCTGCGGTTCGCTGTCTTGGACCAACGGGCATCGCCGGTGACGGCCACCTCGGAGGCCACGAACCGCGGATCGATCCCGAGCGCGTTCAGCACGGCCTCGAGGTGAGCGGGGAACCGGTCAACCAGCGTCTTGGCTGGCGCCAGCGGCACGAGCACCGGCAAGAGCGTCGCCTCGTTCACGAACAGCGCCACGCGAGGCTTCCAGAACAGCGCCGTGGCATACCAATCCCCGAGCGCGGTGGACGGGCTCTCGACCGGCTCTTGCAGCGGCGCCTTGACCAGGTCCCGCAGTTTCTTGGTGGCGTAAACTGTGTACACGCGCGGTCAGAGGTAGGGCGCGGCCGCGGCGGAGTCGTACAGGGCGGAAACCTTGGCGCCGTCAAAATCGCGCACGGTCCGACGAACGTGGGGCTCGAGGAGGTCGAGGACTCGCAGGGAGCCGTCGCTGCCCTTTGCGATCGAGACGATGCGGATGAAGCGGTCGCCGTGAGTCTCGGCAAAGTCAGTGAGCGCGCGGAGCTTTCCCTTGGCGTCGGCGAGATGGTCGCCGTGCGGGTCGACGATCGAGGCGGCCAAAGACCCGTCATCGCGACGCGACACGATCAGGAAGTCGACCTGGAGGCTGGCCCACGACCCGGCGTCATCGACGTACGCGATCCGGAGCGCGTTGGGCATCGCCCGTGACGGGTTGCGGTACCAGGCGACAAACGAGGACCTGCCGATCTCGCTGGTGATGACCTGGGTCTCCCAGTCGTTGAGGTCCGCCGGGTACCGGCCGTCGGCATCGGCATAGAGGTGGCCTTCGAAGGCGGGTAGGTCACCGTCCTTGCCGTTCTTCGTGGCGGTCTTCTCGTTCGCCCGCAGCTCGATGGTGACGACCTCGGGGGCCGCGGTCTGCTCCTGCACCTTGCGGTAGGCATCCCGCGTGGCACCGGTGGTGTTCTTGACCTCCACCGCGAACTTGGCCAGATGATCCTGCACGAATTTAGTGGCCGCCGCCTCGACGCTAGCGATGACGCCGTCGATGCGGAGCAGGGCGGCGACCTCGACGCGGAGGTCGATGCGACTCTCGTCCGGGTCGGCAGTGGCGCGGTGGGCGTAGTAGCTCTTGCCGACGCCTTCTCGCACCGAGTTGATGATCTTTCGGGTGTCGCGATCGATGTCCTTGACGTGGGTCTCAATCGTTCGCGAGGTGACCTCGCCGGGTTGACCGGCGGGGTCGACACCCTCCCGGCGCACCACCGCGGTGCGGAGATCCTCGACGCCGTCGGCCACCGCGTCGGCGTACTCGGCGGCGAGACCGTCGAGTCGCGCGTTGAGCCGCCTGGTGAGCAGTGCGTCGGCGTCCGCCACCAGCGCGGGTCCCGCGCCGTCGTCGGCCAGGAGCCGCACCAGGTTCTTGGCCCGTCGCAGCGGACTCGCCGACGCGTCGGGCGTGGGGATGCTCGGCAGGGTCTCGACGAAGTCGAACACCTCGACGCCAAGCGTCGTGTTGCGCTCGAACACAGCCGGCGCCCGCACCACCTGAGGACCGACCTCGTGCTGGCCGTCGTCGCCGCCCTTGCCTTCCAACTCGTCCTTGATCGCGGCGAGCTTCTTGGAGTCGAAGAGCGGCAAGTAGCACGACACCGCGTTCAAGACGTCGTCGGTGGCGATCCGGTGGGCGAGGGGTTGGCGCACCATGCGACCGATCACCTGAGCGATGTGGGTGGCGTCGCTCGCAGGGCGTTCGGAGTAGAGCACCTCGGCACGAGGGCAGTCCCAACCGGTGGAGATGGCTTCCTTGGCGAGGACGACCCGGATGTCTGCGTCGCTCTGGATCGACTCGGCGGGCACCCAGTTGATCGTTCGCGAGCCGAGCACGATCGGTTCGTGCTCGCCGAAGACGTGGGCGATGGCATCGGGCTTCAGGTCGGGCCACTCGGACTCGATGACCGACACCATCTCACCGAGCTTGGCCTCGTTGGCCTTGTCGGGTACCTGCACCACCAGGGCGGGGAGCACCTCGGGTTCGCCCTCGGCCGCCGAGTAGGTGGTCCACCGCTCCTCGAACGTCCGCGTGGCCTTGACCGCGTCACGCAGCAATGTGGTGGAGAACGTGCCCTTCTCGTCCGGCTGCTCGAGCCCGATCTCGTCCTTCACCAGGCCCGAGGCCCGCACCTTGTCGATGTCGACGACGACATGCGGGTAGCCCGTGCGGTCCGGGGTCTCGCCCATCGCCTTGGTGAACCGCTCGATGGTCGCGGAGATCCCCCACACCGTCGGGACCGGCGGGTTCGAGCCCGGTTCGCCGTGGATGAGTCGTTGCACGATCGTCTTGCGATCGGCGGTCCGTTTCATACCCCGGTGAGCCTCGTCCAGGATCAGGTACAGCGTCGTCTTGCCGCCCGTGATCGTGTTGGTGAGCACGTCCCAGAACGAGACCTGCCGGAGGTTGGTGGCCGACTGCACGAGCCGGCTCGACTTCGACAGCTTCTGGATGTTGAGGAAGTAGACGCGGTTCGGCGCCAGCTCGGTGTTGAGGTATCCGTCGTCGATCTCGACGAGCGTCTTCGGCGCGAGCAGGTCCGAGGCGTCCAGCATGCGGTTGCGGGTCTGGCGGTTCAACGCCGGGTCGTCGGTGATCCACAGGAACGTCGCCTGCGGATCAGGGTCGACACCGAAGTCGGCCGACCCGAACACTGTCGCCTCGACCGCCGCGGTGGCAATCACCGTCTTGCCCGAACCGGTTATGGCCGACAGGGCGAACGACGAGCGGTCGCCGTTGGCCCAGTCCACCCTCGCCCGCCGCAGGCGGTTCAGCACGTCGATGGCCGCCGAGCGCTGGTAGTCCATCAGCTCGTACCGCATCAGAGGTTGCCTTCATTGATCCGGAACGTCGTCAAGTAGTTCTCGTAGAGCCGCACCACATCGAGGTGGTCGGGGAGCTCCGCGGCGACGCCAGCGAACGTGGCCTGGGAATCGGTGACGACGAACGCGGTCGTGGCCGTCTCAGGGAGCTTCTTGACGAACCCCCGCCACCTGTCCGGGTTGAACAGCACCCCGTACTGCGCAGTCCAGGCGTAGGGCTTGCGACGCCCCGCAGAGTCGAAGCACTGGTCGAGGACTGGTCCCGTGGCCCCGGCCCGAAGCCAGAGCAACGGTGCGATCGACGCGAAGGCGAGGTCGAGCTCGACTTCATCCGGGTCGAGGTAAGTGAGCTCGACGAACTCGACGTTCTCCTCGAACCCCTCCGCCATCGGGAACGGGTCGCCGAAGCTGTATTTCTTCCGCCGTACCGGCGCGCCGCGGTAAGTGACGCCCGTGATGGCAGCTTCGATTCGTGGGCGAGTGATCAACTCAAAGATGCCGAGCGCCTCCCACTCCGCATCGCCAGTTCTCAGCCCAGCGGCTGTCATCCGCACCGCCTCTTTCGCCGATACCTCGTTATTCGTCACGACGATGGACTGTCGCCGACCGCCGTCCTGCCGGTTCAGGCGAGCGACGGCGTGAGCCGTGGTGCCCGATCCTCCGAAGAAGTCAAGAACGAGAGCGCCGGGCTTGTCCCGCACCGCGAAGCGGAGAGTGTCCTCCACTGCGTACAGGGACTTTGGGTACGGAAAGCGTCGTCCGGGCACGAGGGCCGAAAGGACATTGGTTCCACCCGTCTCTGCGTTGTGGGAGGGCAAATGCCACACGCGCTTCGGTGTCACCCCCGGAGTGATCTCGGGCGTCTCGTACCCTTCAACCGACCCATCAGGCCCATGCCCCGTCACAGTGATGGCACCCGATTCAATCCGAGTGATCGTTCCGCCTGGCAGGTACTGGACGGTTCCTTTCTGCTTGGCCGAGTTCCAGTTGACTCGCGCGTACCCCTTCTCCCAGTTGCGTCGCAGCACGTCAGGCGTCAGCCCCCACAGCATCTCTGTCCCGTCGGGCTTCAAGGGCCAGAGCGCGACAGTTCCAGGAGACACTTCGATCGATTGCCGAACAACATCGTCTTCGATCGGCTCGCCGATCGAATGAAGAGTGCCGTCGCTCTCGCTGACGAATACGGCGTAGAACTGGTTTGGCCGAGCGCCACGAACGCTGGACGGTTCGCGTCGTCGCAGCCCGAGCCACTCGATCGGTGTCCGCTCGAACTCGTCGATCCTGTCGGCGACTGCCTCGTCGGTCTCTTCCTCTTCTTCAGCGGGCTCCTCGGTGTACGACGGCAGCATGTTGCTCAGCCACGGTTGAATCACCGCCGCGCCGATGCTCACGAAGAAGATGTGCTCCTCAACTCGCGAGAAGTGCCCGCGGCGGTACGCGCCCTTGGCGCTGATGACCGTCGTGGCCATCTCAACGTAGGCATCCGGAAACGTTTGCTCAATGAGAAGCCCGAGCCGATGGACCTCCTTCTCGTCGATCGTGACGATCAGGACGGACTCTTCGGGGTTGAGCAGTTCCTTTGCCAGCCGCAAGCGGCGTTCCATGAAAGCCAGCCACTTGCTGTGGCGGTAGGCGTCGGTGTCGTCGACGTAGTTGTTGTCGTACTTCCAGTCGCGGGCGCCGGTGTTGTACGGCGGATCGATGTAGATGCAGTCGACCTTGCCAGTGTGGGTGAACTGGAGCGCCTCGAGGACGTGGTGGTTCTCGCCTTT
This sequence comes from Acidimicrobiia bacterium, assembly GCA_035646535.1. Classification (GTDB taxonomy): domain Bacteria; phylum Actinomycetota; class Acidimicrobiia; order IMCC26256; family JANYLB01; genus DASRPD01. Next base: position 2,609 of record DASRPD010000115.1, on the reverse strand, counting down.
GATGACCACGTGAGCCGGCTTCTCGCCTCCGCGGTCGACCGATCCGAGCCGGCGCAGGCCGGGATAGATCGGCTCACCGAAGTCAGCGGTCACCACCAGCGTGTCGACGCCGTAGTCCTCGTCGACGGCCTCGGCTTCCTCGTCGGTCGAAAGCCTCGACCCGTCGGGGTGCCGGACCTTGCGGATGGACGCCTTCCTCTTGCGGACGCGGAGCACCTGGTACGTGGCGCTGTTGCTGTCCTCGCGGAGAACGACCTTGGCTCCGGCGCGGATTGGGTGCTCGGGCAGACGGACCCGCTCGGGAAGGTGCGACTCGAAGACAAGCCCGAAGGTGCGCTTCGCCCGGATGCGGTCGATGTGGGCGCGCAGGTCGGCCCGCAGAGCCGGGTCATCCACCCGCGCCAGGAGACCATCGAGCTCATCCGCCATGGTGCGATGACACTACGACAGCCTGACCAACGGCTCCGCGGACACTGAGTATGACTGTCGGTGGACACTCATCGAACGGCGAGAGGCCCAGCAGCTCGCCACCCGTTCGCGTGCGCGGCCAACTCCAGGGCCTCGCCCGCATATCGGCCAGCGCTCGTGTCAGCGGTCCCCGCGGCGCCGACGATCGCGTCCCACGCACCGGGAGCGAGGAGAAGCCGGACAACGCGGTCGGTCGGCCGAGGCTCTCCTTCCCCTGGGCTTCTTCGCCTACGGGTTGACGGCGACCCCACCACGCCGCCTGCCTCGATCGCAGCAACCTCGACCGCGAGCACCTGCCCGGCCAGGCTCATAAGCGTCGTCCGCTGGCGCCGAGCCTCACGGCCCAGCAGTTGCCAGGCACCCAGGTCGACGAGCACGTGCCGGGAGATCATCCCTTCACGTCCGGCCTCCTGCATCACTCGGCGGGCTCGCGTCTCGGCGTTCCTTGCCCGTCGTTCAAGGCGGCGCCTGACCTTCTCAGCCGCGAGCATGGCCTCGGCGGCAGCGATTTGCTGGCGAGCGATCTCGCCCTCATGCTCCAGCCTCGCCATGACCAGCTCCACGAGCTCCTCGAGCTCGAGGCGCTCCTGCTCTGCCCGGTCTTCGAGCTCGGTCAGGACGTCGACCGTCTCACCGATCAGCCGGCGAACAACGACACCGTCGTTCTCGCCCGGCACGCGCGCGGTGACGATGAGATCACGCGCGACACGCGTCGCCCATCGGTTCTCGCCCACGTCAGTCGCCCCATCCCGCGTTACACACGTTGCGCGGCGCGTTTCGGCCGGTTACGCGAAGCGGAACCGGCAAGTCTGTGTCGATCCTGAAACGCTCGGGAAGCGCGCGAGTTGGACGCACAGTCGCGCGAAACGAAGAAGCCGTCGCGTTGATCTTTGCGACAATGACAGGAACGGATTCGAATCGATGGTCGCGCGTCGCGGATCGAAGGGCGATCGCCGCCGTGAAGTTGCGCCGGTATGACCATCGGCATCGACTATTAGTTTCGCAGTCATGATCCAGCGCTGGACCGCGACCGGTTCCCGCGGCTGGGACGGCGGCCACAGTGGCGCCACGACACCGCTCCAGACCGTCGTGGCTATCGACCGTGCGATCCGCCCCGAGCGGCGGGGACACGGCCGTGGAGGCCACTACGTGTTCCGCCCGTCTCGAGTCTCCGGAAAATGCGCCTGGTCGAGCAGCGCTTCGAACGCCCGGCGCGGGATGACGACACGCCGGCCGAGTGTGAGCGACGGGATCTCCCCGCGACGGACGCACTCGTACGCGCTCGATCGCGAGATGCCGAGCAACTCGGCGGCTTCGGTGACCGTGTAGGTGATCTTCGTCGGCAATGACGTTCCTTCGTTCGCGGTTGGTACATCACCTATGCGTCCTCGACGGACCAAACGCGACGCGCGAGCACCAAGAAGACGCGCGGTCCAGACCCGCGGTGCAGACCTCTGACAACGTCACTGCGCGCGATCCAGACGCGCGGTGCAGACCCGCATCAAGGGTCGAGGAGGGCACCGACGGCCTCGGCGGCGTCTTCTTGCAGGCCCGGGACGAGGTGGCCATACACGTCGAGGGTGATCGCGATCGACGAATGACCGAGACGATCAGACATCACCTTCGGATGCATCCCCGTCGCAAGCGCGAGCGCCGCCGCGGTATGGCGCAGATCGTGCAGACGGATCCGTGGAACACCGGCGGCGTCCGCCGTCAGCCGAAACACATGGCTGATGCGATCCGGGTCGATCGGTTCACCGTCTTCTTTGACGAACACGTACCCGGACGCGATCCAGACCTCGCCCGCATGGTCGCGCTCGGCGTCCTGCCGTTGACGATGCAGTCTCAACGCGTGCACCGTCCCCTCATCGAGCGACACGACTCGCCGAGAACGGCGCGTCTTCGGCTCCGAGATGATCGCCTGGTCGTACACCAGCACCCGGGTGTGGCGCACCGCGACCCGACCGGCGTCGAGGTCGACGTCGATCCAACGCAGGCCGGCGACCTCGCCTCGGCGCATCCCGGTCGCCAGGAACAGTCGCCACATCGCGGCGAGGCGATCGCCGCCCACGTAGGCGAGAAACTGCTTCGCCTCCTCCGGCGACCAGACCGTCATCTCCGTGTCGGCCCGCCGCGGCGCG
>DASRPD010000114.1:0-9098 GCA_035646535.1 Acidimicrobiia bacterium | reverse complement strand
CTCGGCGAGACGTGGAGATCGGAGCGTAACGGACGTCGGGGCGTTCGTGACAGGTCAGCGGCGATGGGGCGGGCGGCGCGGGCGATGGATTCGGGCCCGAATCCAGGGCCGGGGTCAGGGCCCGAGCTCAAATCGACTGGGCGGCGATGACCTGGCACTGCTCGTCGACCACGAACGTGACCACTCGCCCGCGTTCGGCGACCGCCAGAACGGTCGCGGGTCTGCCATTCGCCGTGCCGTGGCCGACGAGCAACGGATGTTCGGCGCGGCTTTTCGGGTCGGTCTGTTGCCAACAGGCGCGGGCTGCCCCGGCGGCCTCGTCGGAGATCGGAACGGTCGGGTCATCCGCGTCGAGCAGTCTGTGGAGCCGGCGGCGCAGCGAGGCCGGGTCGGTCACGTCGCCGAGCGCGCCGACCGAGGTGACGTCACGGTCGTCGGTGAGACGCGTGAACGCATCGGACTGGGTGACTGGGGCACCGGCGTCCTTCTGGCTCGACGACACGATGCCAAACACCACACCGGCCACGATCACGACGAGCCCGGTGACGATTGCAACGACCGTGAGGCGGCGACGGCGGACGGGGCTCGCCATGGCCGGCTGCGCGGTCGCGTCAGCCGAAGAGTTGGACTTCATGGATGGTCAGCTGAAATGGGTTGGCGCCCGAGCCGGTGCGCGGGAGCTCGGTGATCCACAAGAGCACGAACCGCGCCGATTGTGGCGAGTCCAAGGTCAGGGTCGCGTCCTGGCCCAAATCGGTGTCGGCAACGGCCGGTAGCCCGCTGGGCGCGGTGTCGAACGCCTCGTCGGAGGTATACACCTCCGCGCTCCAAGGGCCTGCCGCCGCGGTCACGTTCACCGCGCCAACGGCCCCTGGGGATTGGAGATCGAGCTGGAGGCCGACGCCGTCCTTGCCACCGCCGAGATCGGCGGTTGCGTACTCCTCGGTGGACCATCCGATCTCGGACCCACCCGGAACGATGACGTTGCCGGCATCGTCATCGTTCTCTCCGCCGGTGCCGAGCGGGTCGAACGCCTGGACGGACGCGATGGGCAGGGCCACCGGCGCCGGAGCGGTCGTGCTGGTCGTCGCGGTGGTGGGAGCGGCGCGCCCGTCCAGGGCCCGGAAGCCGAAGTATCCGATGGCTGCACCCACGGCGAACAGCACGAGGAGGCCGAGTGTGATCAGGGCGGGTGAACGCCGCTTCGGCGATGGGCCCGCTGCGGCCACGGGTACGGCTGCCGGTACCGCAATGGGACGAGTGAGATCGGCAGAGGGGGGCGGCTCGCCGGCACCGCGGGTCGCGGCGAGGGCGTCGCGAAACGCGCGCGCCGTCGGGGTGCGGTGCTCGGGTTCCCGGGCGAGCGCCGCCGCGATGGCGTGGTCCAACGCGAGGGGAACGTCAGGACGTGACGCGCACACGCTCGGCGGGTCATTGGTCAACCGAGCGACGGCGGTCGCAACGTCGGAGTCGGCCGCGAACGGCGCCTGACCCACGAGGAGCTCGTAGAGAACGAGCGCGAGGGAGTAGACGTCAGCGCGGGCGTCGACGCTGCCGTCGCGGACTTGTTCGGGTGCGAGGTATCGCGCCGTGCCCATCACGGTACCGGCGCGAGTGAGATCGTTGCCGGTGTCGGCTGCCTTGGCGATTCCGAAGTCCGTCACCTTGACGTGGCCGTTGGGCTGAACGAGCACGTTGCCGGGTTTCACATCTCGGTGGATGAGCCCGTTCTCATGAGCGTGCGCGAGCGCGGCCGCGACCTGCATCGTGATGTCGACGGCCTCGGAGACGGCGAGCGAGTGCTGGGCGTCGAGGAGCTCGCGCAGGGTCATGCCATCGACGAGCTCCATGACGATGTACGCGTCGCCGTTGTCCTCGCCGGTGTCGTAGGTCGCGACGATGTTGGGGTGCGCGAGGCGAGCAGCCGCGACCGCTTCGTGGCGGAAACGAGCTCGCAGTGCCTCGTCGGTCGCGAGCTGGCGGTCGAGGATCTTGACCGCGACCCGCCGGGAGAGCAGGGGATCCTCACCTTCCCAGACCGAGGCCATCCCACCGCGCGCGATCGGGCGCACGAGCCGGTAGCGATCTCCGAGTACGCGTCCCGGCGCGACCGGTTCTGACACGACGGTCAGGCGAGGGTCTGGAACGTGACGCCCATGACCCTCGGCCCGGCATGGGTCCCGATGACCGGACCGACTTGGCCGACGAGGATCTCGTCGCGCGGGGCGTAGGGACTCACGAGCTCGATGAACTCTTCGAGGTCGGGTGCATTGCCGTGGATCACGGCGAGTCGTTCAACGGGTTGACGGCCGACGAACTGGGCGAGGTTGCGCAGCGCCTTCGAACGCGTTCGGACCTTGCCGGCCTCGGCGACGACGCCGTCGCGTATCTCGACGACCGGCTTGATGGACAGCAGTGAGCCGAGGAGGGCCTGAGCGCCGCCGACGCGGCCGCCCTTGCGAAGGTACTCGAGCGTATCGAGGCTTCCGAAGAGCTTGGTGCGCGTGAGCTGTGAGCGACAGGCGCTCACGACCTCTTCCAGCGACGCACCCGCGGCCGCGGCTTCGGCCGCGGCGACCACGAGATTGCCCAGTCCCATCGAGATGGTCAGCGAATCCACGACGACGACGGGACACGTGCCTTCCAGGTTTTGGGCCGCGACCTGGGCGGACTGCATCGTCGCCGACAAGGCCGACGAAAGGTTGATGCAGATGATCCCGTCCGCGCCATCGGCGGCGAGGCCCCGAAAGGCGCTCTCGAACGCACCGACCGACGGTGCCGCGGTCTCGGGCAGCACGGGCGAGCTCTTGAGTCGGCGCCAGAAATCGTCCGTGCTCAGCTCTTTGCGATCGATCAGCTCCTCGCTGCCGAATCGGATCGTGAGGGGAACGACCTCGACCCCGAGGCGCTCCACGAGATCATCGGGTAGATCGCACGCACTGTCGGTGACCACTCGTACCGGCATCGAGACTCCCTGGTCGTATTCGCGAAACCCTACGCGTCGCCGGGCCGGTCGGTGGGTACGGCACCCGAGCCGCTGCCGGAGGCGTCGAAAGGCTTCCCCGAGGGCTCGGCCGGGTCGGGCATCGTCGGCTCCGAGCCGGGCTCGATCGGGGCGGCCGCATCGACCCTCCGGCGGGTCAGGGCCGCCGCGACGAGCGCCAGCTCGCGGACGCCCAGGACGCGGAGCGTCACGAGATACGTGACGCCGGCCGCGGTGAGCGCGAGAGCGCACGCCACGATCGCGCGCGCCGCGCTCGCCTGGCCGACGGCGCTGCCGAGCCCCGCCGCCAGCGCGGTCGCCAGGGCCGCGGCGACGGCGATGCGCCACCCGACGTCGACGGTTCGGCGGCCGTCGAGCCGCCCGAGCTTGCGGCGCAAGGCGAGCAGGGAGAGCACCGACGCGACGAAATACGCGATCGACCACGACAGCGCGAGGCCCTGGACGCCGAGCGATGGGTAGAGCGCAAGTGCCAAGACGATGTTCAGTCCGTTCTCGAAGCAGTTGAGGAGGAACGGCGTGCGGGTGTCCTGCATCGCGTAGAACGCGCGCAACGTATAGAGGTAGAGCGAGAAGAAGAGCAGTCCGATCCCGAACGCGGCGAGCGTCTCGGCCGTGAGTGAGGCGGAACGTGCGGTGAAGTCGCCGTAGCGCAAGAGCGCGGTGACGATGGGGCGGGCGAGCACGACCATGATCCCGGACGCGGGCAGCACGACGAGGGTCAACAGCCGGAGTCCGCCGCTGAACTCGCGCCGGAACGCGTCGAGATCACCGCGGTTGGCGCGCGCCGCGAGCTCGGGACCCAATGCCGTCATGATCGACACCGCGAACAGGCCGTGCGGGAGCTGGAAGAGGATGAACGCAGCCAGATACACCGACGCGTCGCCGCTGCGCCCGTAGGCCAGGAACAGCGCGACCCAGAAGGCGAGCTGGTTCGCAACCACATAGCCGATGGTCCAGCCCGAGAGGCGAGCCAGTTGTCGGACTGCGGGATGTCGCCAGTCACGGACGAAGCGGAGCCGCGCGCCGGTGCCGCGCAACGCGGGCCACAGGACGAGCGCCATCGCCACGATCCCGGCGGTCGTGCCCAATCCCAACAGCAGGACGAGCCCGGTGTCGGCACGCACGTTGGCAACCGTCAGCGTCTTGGTGCTGAGGCGCGGGACCGCGAGGAAGACCCCGATCACGATCACGTTGTTCAGTGCCGGTGCGAAGGCCGCGGCGGCGAAGCGACGCCGCGCGTTGAGCATGGCCGTCAGGAGTGCGGTCACGCCGTAGAAGAAGATCTGGGGCATGAACAGCCGAAGGAGCGCGGTGGCGAGCGCTTGCTGGGACGCCCGGTCCGCGGTGTCGAGTCGCAGGGTGTAGAGCTTGATGATCCACGGCGCCGCGATCACCCCGAGCACCGAGATCACGAGCAGTCCGACCATCGCGACCGTGTTGATGGCGTCGGCGGCCCGCGGGTCACGCCGGTCCGCGTACTCGACGTACAGCGGAACGAGCGTGGCCGTCAGGATCCCACCGAGGAGGAGCTCGTAGACGATGTTCGGGGTGGAGTTCGCGACGTTGTAGACGTCGGTGAGGCGGTCGAAGCCGATCGCGGCGATCGCAGACACGCGCAGGAAGCCCGTGATGCGCGACAGCACGGTGCCGAGCCCGACGACGACGCTCGAGCGCACGAGGCGAGTCGTCGCGGCGTCCGCCTGATCGTCGGCGAATGCAGCCGGTTCGTGGCGGTCCGCGGTGTCGTGCCGAGTCTCGCCCTGAGGGTGGTTCACTCGGTGGATATCGGTCCGACGACGGCCCCCGTCGTCTGTGCTCGGACCCGCCGACGCCGGCGTGCGTGGTTGAGCCACCAGATCGCGAGGAACGCGATTGCGCCGACTGTGAGAATGACGCCGACGTTGCTGACCACCGCAGAGCGAACGGTGATCTGCGACCGCGAGAAGATCACCCGACCATCCGGTGAGGTGACTTCCAGTGTCAGGGGAAACGTTCCCGACGCCCGAGCTTCGACGGCGAATCGCGCGGTGGTATTGCGCGGGGGGAGGTCGAGGATCTGGGACGAGCCGTCGGGGAAGAGGAGCTTGTCGCTGGTGAGTGTGACTTCGACCCGTACCGGTTGCCCGGTGTTGTTCTGGAATGACACCGGGATCTCGGCTTCTCGGGCGGTGATGGTGAGCGTCCGGCGTTCCGGGACGGCGACGCCATGCACGAGATCGCCGAGCGAACGATCGATGATGGCGAGCTCGGCATTCGCTCGCCGGATTCCGGCGGCGCCCCGCCACGCGGACGACAGTGAGACGAGCAACGCACGCTTGCCGGCGCGCACCCGCGGGTCCTCACGGCCGACGAGGTTGCGCAATGCAGTGAGCTGGCTCTCGGCTTCGCGATAGCGCGTCTGGGTCACGGCGAGTGGTGGCTGCGTCTGGGGAGTGGCGAGCTCACGCACGGTGTCGTCTTCGGCGATCGGGACCGTGTCGAAGAAGGTGTCGATGTCGACCGGCCGCACGAGAGGGTTGCCCCTGAGCCCGGCCAACACGGTGGTGAGGAGCGCCTCCGGCGGATCCCAGCTCGGGTCCGGCAACACCACGACTCCGCGCGTCAAGTTGGGCAGCTCGTTGGCGATCACGGCCAGCCCGCTGAGAAACCACTGGGCTCGGAGTGCCACTGGCGCGTCGCCGGTCAAGAGCTCGGCGAGCTGAGCATCGGCGACCGCAGCCGTGAAGGCGTGCCCTTCGCTCATCAGCATGACGGGGGCGGCAGGGGTGAACTTGTTCGACACGCCCACCAACGCGTCCGGCTCGATGATCACGCGATCGGTGTTGAGCTCCCACATCCGGGCCAGCGTCGCCGGGCTGACCGGGCTGGCGACCGCCGTGCGCGGATCGACCCGGACATCGAGCGTGCCGTTCAACGCGTCCGCACCCGCGGCGTACTCGGGTGCGACCTGTGCGCCGAGTCCCGCGGCGTCCAGTGCCTGCGCGTTGAGCGGGACGTACGGGCCGCGCAGCGTCTGGTTCGAGAGAGAGGCCGACCGCAGCGCGGCCAAGCCCGGGCCGATCACAGGCTTGTCGGCCTCGATGACTGCCCACGACTCGACGGTCTCGGGGCCGGGTGCGAGCGTGAGCGGAACACCCTCGGCATCGGCGAGTGCGGCCGCGATCTCGCCGACTCGACCCAGCGGACCCAATTCCTCGACGACATCGCGATCGGTCTTGCCGCTCGGGCGATAGGCGGGGGGCTCGGCCATCGGCCACACCCAAGCGACCTCGAGCGGCGAGCCGATCGCCGAGGCGCCGGGCGCGGTCGGCGGGACCGCGACCACGTGGGTCACGAATCCGTTCACCGAATTGCCGTCAGGGTCCACGAGGTCGATCTCGAGCGGATACACGCCGTTGCGGTTGATCGAGAGCCCGGGAGCCGAGCCGCCTGCACCCGTCGCGGTGAGGGGAAGCTCGAGGAAGGGACCGTCCGGACCGGCCGGCACTGCGCCGGCCGGCACCTCGACTGTGGCGAGCGTCCCGCCCAGCCGCTTGCCGCCGACGGTCTCCTCGAAGTCGATGCGGGATGTGATCGCGCGGTGCGAGATGACGCGCACGTCGAGACCACTGATGTCGCCGTCGAAGCGCAGCCCCAGCGCAAGCGTGCCGCCGAGCTCGGTCCATGCGGGCTGGGAGATGAGCGATACCGCGGCGCGTGGGGCACCGGCCGCGCCCGCCACCCCGATGAAGGCCTGCGTCGGAATTCCGATTCCGGCCGTGGCGAGGGCTGCCGCGGCCACGACGCCACCGAAGCGACGCGCGCGACTGGTCACAGAGTCCGTCCGAGCACCGCGAGGCCAACCCGCAGCCGACTGAACCCGCACGCTTCGTACAATGCCAGCGCGGAGGCGTTGTCGAGCTGGGTGTTGACCACGGTGCGGCCGACGCCGTGTCGGCGGAGCCAGCGGAGGGCGTCGATGACGACGGTTCGTCCCCAGCCGAGGCGGTGCGAGTCAGGCGCCACGGCCAGTCGCTGGAGGTACCCCTGGGTACCCGATCGCCCGCTGATCGCGTACGCGGCGATCCGATCGTCGCCGGCGACGCGGAAGCGTGCGATCGGCGTGGCGTGGATGGCGTCCTCGAGGCCATGGGCATCCAGCTGCCAGGACTCGTCGAACGCGAGCCGATCGAGCGCGAGCACCGCGGGCCGGTCGCGCGTTCGGGCCCGCCGAGTCGAGCGCGGTGGCCGACCGATCTCACCCATGTCGTGCGCGAGCACATGGAGGCGCTCTCGCACCAAGAACCCCGCGTCCAGGAACGGCGAGGCATCGGCGGGCGCAAGCGCGCTCGTGATCACGTGGGTGCACCCGCGAGCACGGACGTGTTCGAGACACTCTGCGACGAACCCCGCGGTCGGGGGTCGGTCAGCGCTGACGGACAGGGCGGCGATATCGGACAGAGCGCGCCAAGGGCGCACTCGTACCCATCCACCGGGCCAGCGCAGCGTGGTGTCGTCGAGCGCCGAGCCGACGCGGTGGTGCATGGACCCATTCTTGCGGAGTCCTCCATTGCTCGGGTGTCGACCGAAGCTCCGAGGCCGGCCACGAGCGCAGTTGCGGCCCTTTCGTCCGCCAACTCACCACTATCTTGAACGCTGTGCTGCTGATCGGCGCCGACGATATCTTCGCCGCCCACGAGACCGGGCGAGGCCATCCCGAACGGGCCGGTCGCCTGATCGCGGTTCGGGAGGGCATCAAGCGCAGTGGGGTGACCGACTCGCGCCGATCGCTCACGGTACGAGCCGCGAGCCGTGACGAGTTGATTCGGGTGCACAGCCCCGAATACCTCGATGCCCTGCAGCAGCGGTGCGAGGCCGGTGGCGGGCGTCTCGATCCCGACACGGTGGCGTCGTCTGGGTCCTGGCAGGCCGCGCGGGTCGCGGCCGGCACCGGGCTCGCGGCTATCGAGGCACTCGACGCCGGAGCCGGCGACGCCGCGTTCTGTGCGCTGCGGCCACCAGGTCATCACGCAGTCGCCGACCGGGCTATGGGGTTCTGTCTGATCAACAACGTCGCGGTGGCCGCGGCGGCGCTGGCTGAGCGGGGTGAGCGCGTCTGCGTCGTCGACTTCGACGCGCATCACGGCAACGGTACCCAGGACATGTTCTGGACCGATCCTCGCGTGCTGTACGTGTCGATGCACCAATGGCCGTTGTATCCCGGCAGCGGCCGGCTCGACGAATGCGGCGCCGGCGCCGGGGCGGGTACCACCGTGAACCTCCCCTTCCCGGCGGGAACCACCGGGGACGTCTATCTCCGGGCGATGGACGAGGTCGTCACGCCGGTGCTGGAACGGTTCGATCCGACCTGGCTGCTCGTCTCCGCCGGGTTCGACGCGCACCGAGCCGATCCGCTCACCGACCTCGGTCTCACCTCCGCCGATTTCGCCGATATCACCTCGCGGATCACCGCCGCTGCACCGGCGCCCGGTCGACTGATCGCGTTCCTCGAGGGCGGCTACAGCCAAGACGGTCTACGGGACTCCGTCGCCGCGATGCTCCCCGAGCTCGTTGGCGGCCCGTCCAACCGGCCGGAACCGGCCACCAGCGGCGGCCCGGGCGCACCGGTCGTCGATGCGGCTCGCGACGTGCACTGCCGCGACGCCTGACCGGGCTCCCGCGGGTGGCTTCCACCCGGCGGCCGGCTACCGGCTACCGGGATCGGGGATCGGGGATCGAGGATCGGGGATCGGGGATCGTTCAGGTCGAGGGCGGTGGGCGCCGATAACTCCGCGGTCCGACGGAAGGGGACCGCAAGTGCTCGATCTCGACGACCTGCTGCGCGAAGTGGTCGAGCGCGAGGCATCCGACGTGCACGTGAAGGTCGGTTCGCCGCCGTACCTGCGCATTGAGGGTGACCTCGTGCCGACAGAGCGTGAAGCGGTGGAAGCCGCCGATACCGAGCGTGTCGCGTTCGCGATCATGCCGAAGCAGCGATCGGACGAGTTCATCAAGGCGGGCGAAGCCGACTTCGCCCACTCCGTCGCCGGGCTCGGCCGGTTCCGGGTGAACGTGTTCCGCCAGCGGGGCTCGGTGGGCATCGTCATGCGACGAG
>DASRPD010000113.1:0-9843 GCA_035646535.1 Acidimicrobiia bacterium | reverse complement strand
CCCCCGACGGCGATTCGTCAGCTCAAACAGCTCGCTGGTGTGCTCAAGCTCGGTCCGCTCGCACCGCGATCGGTCGCCCCTTCGCTGCGGTACCTGCGCGCCGTCGAGCGGGCGCATCCGAAGGCCGACCACTGGTACCTCTCCGTCCTCGGTGTCGTACCGGAGGCCCAGGGCCAAGGCCTCGGTGGGGCGTTGATGGCCACGGTCCACGACGACGCGGACGAGCTCGGTGCACCGACCTACCTCGAAACGGACAAGGAACGGAACCTCGCGTTCTACGCCCGGTTCCGCTACGAGCGCGTCGAGACCCTGCATCCCGACGGTCCCGACGCGCCGCCGACGTGGACGATGTGGCGCGACCCGGTCCCGCCCGAGGTGCCCGGCCGGTAGCAGTGGTCGGGACAGCGCGGTGCGACAAGCGGCGCGGTGCGGCTCTTCCGGCCGGCACCTACGGCGTGCGCGTAGGAATCGGCCCCGTCCCGCAATATCTCGCACCTGAGGCCCGGCTCCGCATAACGAAGTGAGCGCTGCATGGACTCTTGGCCGATCGGTGGACTTCAGCAGTACGCGGGTCGCAGCGCCGGCCTGGAGACCTCGTCGACGCCGGGGAGCGCCTGGAGCTCGGCGGCGGCGGCCTTCGCACCGACGCCCCGTCTGAGCACAACCCTGAACGACTCCGGCAGGGCCGCCGCCGAGATGCCCACGAGATCCGACCTGTCGCGAAAGAGATCCTCGGCCTCACCGAGCGCCTCGTCGCGCGAGACGAATCGACTCGATCGGACTCCGTTCGCGGTCTCGAGGGCCGTCTCGACCGCGGCGGTCTGCTCGGGTGACGCGCTCATCTGCATGTACACCTCGAGGTGACGGTCGAGATGTCGGCAGCTTCCGGCGCGAACAGACGGCGCCAAGATCTTGGCGGCTCACTGCAACTGATCGACCTCGGGGAGATCTTCGAGGGCTGACATGACCGCGCCACCATCGCCCGCGGAGACAAGCTCGATGCGGAATGACGCGGGCAACTGCGCGGCGGTCACGGGCTCGGCCAACGAGCGGTTCTTCGGGTAGGCGCGGTTGTACTCGCGGAGCGCCTGCGCGTGGGTGACGTAGGTGAATCGTCGGATCTTCGTCGAACTTCGGATCCGAGCCCGGACCGAGGCGGTCTCGGTCTTGGTGGCACCGAGCTACATGCAGATCTCGAGATCGGCGTCAACGGTCAAACGGCCACCCGCAGGGCGCCGCGCCGGCGGGACCGCCGGCAACGCCCACCAGAACGAGCGCCGGCACAGCGGCAGCCACCGTCCGAAGCTTCCCCACACCGCCCAGCGTTGCACACAGCTTCGGCGCTGTCGCCGGCCACGCATCGGAACAACGACTCTCGGCTGCGCGGGCCGTACCGATCATCCATCAGGTCACGCGCGGGGTCGACCCGGACCAGCCGGAGCGCACAGACCTACCGAGCCGTCGCGCCGGGCGCGGCGCTCGCGGTGGTCGGTCAGCCGTCGACGATGGCGGAGACGAACCGTTCGAGCTGACGCAGGTTGCGGCACTCGTACACACCGTCGCAGTACTTGCCGTACTCGGAGACGATCGAGTCGCCGCTGTCCCAGTAGCCCAGGGGCTCGGGGTTCAGCCAGTAGACGTGACGGGCCCGCGAACGAAGCTCGTCGACGACCCAGGCTTCCGACGCGTGGTAGTTGTTGCGCGCGTCGCCGAGGAGGATCACCGACGTCTTCTTGGTGATCTCGGTGAAGTGACGGTCGTAGAACGCCTCGAACGCGTGGCCGTAGTCGGAGTGGCCGTCCACCCAGACAACGTCCGCCTCGGTGTTGACCCGGTGCACCGCGTCGGTGATCTCGTCCGCCTCCTGGAAGTACTTGGTCACCTCGTCGATCCCGTCGATGAAGACCCACGAGCGCACCTTGGAGAACTGGGCCGCCATCGCGTAGACGAATTGGAGCGTGAACCGAGCGAAGCTCGCCACCGAACCGGAGATGTCGGCCACGACCATGATCTCGGGCCGACTGGGGCGCGGGTGGCGGAACTTCGGCTCCGCGGGCACGCCGCCGTAGGACAGGGAGTGGCGAACCGTCGCCCGGAAATCGAGATGACCCCGGTTGCGCCGCTTCCTTCGCTGCGCGAGGCGCGCCGCCATGGCGCGGGTGAGCGGGTAGATCGCACGCTGGAGCGCCTGCATCTCTTCGCGCGACGCGTGCATGAAGTCGACGTCCTCGGGGAGCGGCTTGCGCAACGTGCGCGCCATCGCCTCGGCACCGCGATCGGCAACCAAGCGCCGTCGGATCTCGGCCTCGACGAGCTCGCGCAGCACTCGCAACCGCTCCTGGAATTCCTCCTGGCGGAAACGCTCGGCGAGTGAGTCGGTGTCATCGGGCGCGTCGGGCGCGTTGTCGGCGGGTTGATCGGCCGCCCGGGCCATCATCTTGGAAACCAGGCTGTCGTAGTCGAGCTGGCGCAGCGTTCGGTACAGGTAATACGTGCCGCCGACCGGCCGGCCGGGCTCCATCCCCGCGAAGCGGGTGACCGCAGCCGCCGCGAGCTGACGGAGCTGCTCCCGGTCCATCGTCATGAGCGCGGCGAGGAGCATCTCGGCCAGCTCCTCGTTCGAGACCTGACCCTCGCCGCCCGAGCCGCCGGTCCCCGGCTGGGCCATGTCCGCCGACTCGGCGCCCTCCATCTCGTCGCTCGTGAGGCCGTCGCCGTGCACCCCGGCGGTGAGGAGCGAGAAGTACACGTCGAACACGGTCTCGAACGCCGGCCGGTGGTGGTGATGCTTGACCAGCGTGGCGCCGAGGGCTGACTTGAACGACTCGCGGTCCTCGATCGCGACGACCTCCAAGGCGCGCATGGCATCGAGGTTCTCGGTCATCGACACGGGCAGACCCGCGGCGCGCAGCTCGTGCACGAAGCCCTGCAGGACATCGAGCATCGTGGCCTCGACCGGGATCGCCACCATCTCTCCGCCGGCACTCATCGCTTCACGCAGCTTGGCCCAGTGCACGACCGGCGCCTCACGACCGGGGCTTGTCGGGGACGAGCTCCTTGCGGGCCTTGACAATGTCGGACTGGTACTTGAGGAGCACGTGCAGCGTCTCGCCGATTGTCTCGGGATCGATCTCGTTGCGCCCCAGGTACAGCAGCGTCCGGGCCCAGTCGATCGTCTCCGACACCGACGGGGCCTTCTTGAGATCCAGCGCCCGGATCGACCGCACGACCTGCGCGACCTGTTCGGCGAGCGCTTCGTCGATCTCGGGGACGCGCACCCGCACGATCTCCCGCTCACGCTCGAGGTCCGGGTAGTCGATGTGGAGGAACAGGCACCGGCGCTTCAACGCCTCGGACAGCTCGCGGGTGTTGTTCGAGGTGAGCACCACCATGGGCCGCTGCTTGCCCTCGATGGTGCCGAGCTCGGGGATCGACACCTGGAAGTCCGACAGCACCTCGAGCAACAGCGCCTCGGTCTCGATCTCGACCCGGTCGACCTCGTCGATGAGCAGCACGACGGGTTCTTCGGCCCGGATGGCCTCGAGCAGCGGCCGGGTCAGGAGGAAAGGCTCGGAGAAGATGTCGGATTCGACCTCGGCCCAGTCGCTCTCGTGTTCCCGATCGGCCTGGATGCGGAGGAGCTGCTTCTTGTAGTTCCATTCGTACAGGGCCTTGGCCTCGTCGAGACCCTCGTAGCACTGCAACCGGATGAGCCGCGCCCCCACGGTCTCGGCAATCGCCTTGGCGAGCTCCGTCTTGCCGACGCCGGCCGGGCCCTCGACGAGCACCGGCTTCTCGAGCCGATCCGCGAGGAACACGACGCCCGCGATGCCGGTGTCGGCGAGGTACTCCACGCCCGCCAGGCGCGTGAGGACGTCGTCAATCGAGCTGAACCGTTCTGCCACCGCGTTATCTCCTCACCTGGCCGTCGCCCCAGACGACGTACTTGTACGTGGTCAGCTCGCGCAGGCCCATCGGACCGCGCGCGTGCAACTTCTGCGTCGAGATACCGATCTCGGCGCCGAACCCGAACTCTTCACCGTCGATGAACCGAGTGGAGGCGTTCACCACAACCGAGGCCGCGTCCACCTCTCGGGTGAACCGGCGCGCCGCGTCGAGGTCCTGGGTGAGGATCACCTCGGTGTGACCCGACCCGAACCGGTTGACATGGTCGATCGCCGCGTCCAGTGACGGCGGCACCCCCACGCTCATCTTCAGCGCGAGGAACTCACGCCCGAAGTCTTCGGCGGTGGCGACGCCCATCGATGTCACGATTCGCCGCGCCGTCTCGTCACCGACGAGCTCCACACCTTCGGCGACGAGCGCGTCGGCGACGCGGGGAAGGAACCTCTCGGCGATGGCCTCGTGCACGAGGAGTGACTCGGCTGCGTTGCAGACCGAGGGGCGTTGCGTCTTGGCGTTGACGACGACGTCGACGGCGCGCCCGAGGTCGGCCGACGCGTCGACATAGATCTGGCAGTTGCCATCGCCATCGATGACCACGGGAACGGTGGCGTGCTCGCGGATCGAGGCGATGAGCGCTGCACCCCCGCGGGGGATCAGGCAGTCCACCGACTCGCGCAGCTGCATGAGCTCGACCGCGCTCTCGTGGGATGGGTCGTCGACCACCACGAGCGCGTCGGCCGGCAGACCGGACTTGGCGAAGGCCTCGCGCAGCACTGCCGCGATCGCGAGGTTGGACCGCAGGGCCGTACCCGAGCCGCGCAACAGCGCGGCGTTGCCGGACTTGAGGCACAAGCCGGCAGCGTCGCTGGTGACGTTCGGCCGGTTCTCGTAGATGATGGCGACGACTCCGAGCGGGACCCGCACCCGCTCGATGAGCAACCCGTTCGGACGGCGGGAGCCGTCCAGGACCTCCCCGACCGGGTCGCTGCGTGCGGCCACCTGGCGCAGGCCTGCGGCCATCGATGCGATGCGAGCCTCGGTGAGCGTCAACCGGTCGAGCGGCCCGGCCTCCATGCCGGCCGCGGCGGCGGATTCGAGATCGAGGGCGTTGGCGGCAAGGACCTCGTCGGAACGTTCCTCGAGGAGATCCGCGGCGGCGAGGAGCCCGGCGTCCTTGGCGGCGCCGGAAGCAGTCGCAAGCGCCCGGGACGCGACCTTGGCTCGCCGACCCAGCTCGGCCACGCCCGTGGGCTGCCCGCCGACAGCCGAGCCCGGTGCGGCATCGGTGGCGGAGGTGGACGCAGATGCTTCGCCGGTCACGGCGTGAGTCTACGGCTTGACCGGTCGGTCAAGCCGGGGGTTTCGGGCTCTTCGCGATGTGGGGTGGGCCGGCGCCCGGCGCCCCGCCGGGGTGGGCCATGCACCCAGGAGTGGGAATGGGGGTCGCGGCGGCGAGTGAGCGTCACGCCGCGACCCCGCATTCCTCGCCGGCCACACCGAGCCCCACCGTCCGTGACGGACGGTTGGGGCCCTCCCCCCGTTGACCGGCGTTTACACACGGTGATTGTGACCGATGCCACGCTCCGTGACAAGGGGTCAATGGTTCAAAGCTCGCGCTCCGGGCGGAGGACCGCTCCCGGAAGGGCACCGCTGTGCTCGCCGTCCTCCATGAGGACCTGGCCGTTCACGACGGTGGCGACGTAGCCCTCGCCCCGCTGGGTGAACCGGCCGGCACCGAGGGGGAAGTCGTGGGCGAACGTCGGGCGTGGGAGCGCCAGGGCGTCCCAGTCGATCACGTTGACGTCGGCGTAGGCCCCCGGCTCGATGACCCCCCGGCCCTCCAGACCGAAGAGCCGGGCACCGTCGGCGGTGAGTCGCCGGACGCCCCGTGCGCGTGACATGAGACTCCGTTCCCGGACCCAGTACGAGAGGAACCAGGTCGGCTGGGACGCGTCGAGGATCTGACCGACGTGGGCGCCGCCGTCGGCCAGGCCCAGAATGATCGCGTCGTCGAGAAGCATCTCGGCGACCGCGTCGAGGTTCGGGTTGAGGATCGGCCAGTAGACGGTTGCGTTCCCGTCGCTGGCGAGGAGGCAGTCGATGTAGTACTCGGCCATGGGAATCCCCGCGGCGCGAGCCGCGGTGGGCAGCTCAGTGGCCGGATCGCAGTCGTAGCGGACGTGCGGCTCGTCGACCCCGGTGACGTAGAACTCGCCGAGCTGATCGGCGGTCGGTTCGGTGGCCGCGTCGGCCACGAGCTCGGCCCGAACCACGGGATCACCCAGCGCGGCGCGTCGTCCGGCCGGGTCGAGGTCCCGGAGGCGCTGCCAGGACGGGTGCCGATCGAACGGCGTCGAGCTGTCCAGGCTGAACAGGACACCGATCCCCCGCGAGGTGGTCTGCGGCGACAGCGCCGCGCCGTCGGCCCGCGCCGCGTGGACGAGCGACAGCACCAGCCGGTGGTGCTCGGGATTTGCCCAGGTGTGGGTCAGGTTGAACGAGAACGGCCGCCCGCTGCGGGCGGCGAGCTCTGCCATCCACGCCAGCTCCGAACGCGCCCGGGGCTCCGATGGGCCGTCACCGTCGAAGCGGGGGGCGCATTCGACGACGCCGCGGCCTTGTCGGGAGAGCACGTCGACGAGCGCTCCGAGCTCGCGCGTGTCGGCGAACGTGCCCGGCACGTTGCGGCCGTCGGGCGCGAAGTGACGCAGCGTGCGCGACGTCGAGAATCCGAGCGCGCCGGCCTCCATCGCCTCTTCGACGAGGCCGGCCATCTCGGCCAGCTCGTCATCGGTCGGGGTCTCGTCCCCGTCGAGCGAACGGTCGCCCATCGCCCAGAATCGCAGCGCGGAGTGACCGACCATCCCGCCGACGTTGATGCCCTTGTCGTGGCGGTCCAAGGACCCCAGGTACTCGCCGTAGGTCTGCCAGTCCCACGCGAGGCCGTCCAGGATCGAGCGGGCGGGGATGTCCTCGACCGACTCCATGCAGTCGGCGAGGTAGGCGCGGTCATCGGGCCGACACGGCGCGAACGTCATGCCGCAGTTGCCCATCACGATCGACGTGACGCCGTGCCAACACGAGGACGAGACGAGGGGGTCCCATCCGATCTGCGCGTCGTAGTGGGTATGGATGTCGACGAACCCGGGCGTGACGACGAGACCGTCGGCATCAATCGTTCGGAGCCCTCTCAGCGTCGCGGGCTCGGCGATCTCGGCGATCCGATCGCCGGAGATCCCGACGTCTGCGACTCGCTCCGTTGTTCCGGTGCCGTCGATGACCGTGCCGGCGCGAATGACGAGATCGTGGGTCATCCCACCAGTCGACCACTCGCGCCGGCGTTGCGCCAGCAGCACGCGGAATCCGGCACCCACGGCCATTGTCGAAGGCCAGGCGCGCCGGTGCTAGCCGAAGACGACCAGATCGTCGCGGTGGATGACCTCGTGTGGGGCGTCGTCGGGAAGATCCGTCGTGCGGCGCCCGGCCGCGGCCCGCAATGCCGCCGCCCCGTACCGCACCAATCCCTTCGCGAACGGCTTGCCATCGGGGCCGATCACCTCGACCGCGTCGTCTGCGTCGAACTCCCCCGAGACGTCGGCGACGCCTGCCGGTAGGAGCGACCGACCGTCCTCGACCAGGGCGGCTCGCGCCCCGGCATCGACCCTGATCGCGCCCTCGGCGGGGCGAGCGAACGCGATCCAGAGCTTGCGGCTCGAGAGTCGCACGGGGTGAGGATGCACGACCGTTCCCACCGTCTCGCCCGCCAGGACACGACGCACGACGTCGGGACCACCGGCCGACGCGATGACCGCGCGCACCCCGGAGTGGGACGCGATCTTCGCCGCGGCGAGCTTGCTCGCCATGCCCCCGCTGCCCCGCTCGGTTCCCTGGCCGCCGGCCACGGCCTCGAGCGCGGCGTCGACCGCGGTGATCTCCTCGATGAGCGACGCGTTGGCGTCGAGGCGCGGGTCGGCGGTGAACAGACCACCGGTATCGGTGAGCAGGGCGAGCACGTCAGCCCGCACGAGGTTCGCGACCAGCGCTGCGAGCCGGTCGTTGTCGCCGTAGCGGATCTCATCGTCGGCGACGGTGTCGTTCTCGTTCACCACCGGCACGACCCCGAGTGCGAACAGCCGCTCGAGGGTCTCGCGGGCGTGGAGATACTGCGTGCGATGCCCGAAGTCGTACGGATCCAACAGGACCTGTCCGGCAACGACTCCGCGTCCCGCCAAGCGCGTCGCGATCTCGCCGAACAGCCTCGGCTGGCCGACCGCAGCGATGGCTTGCAGCGTGCCGATTTCGGTCGGACGGCGGTCGATGCCGAGCATGGGCATACCCGCGGCGATCGCCCCGGAGGAGACGAGCGCCACGACGTGGCCCTCATCACGCGCGTCGGCGATCTCTTCACAGAGCTTGGTGAGCGCGGCACTATCCAGCTCGCCCCGCTCGTCGGTGAGCGACGACGTACCCACCTTGACGACCGCACGCACGACCGCCCGTGGCGTCATCCGATGCCCTCCGCGTACTCGAGCTCCACCGTGCCGATGCGGACGATGTCCCCCTCACGCGCACCGGCGCGGGCGAGCGCCCGGTCGACCCCCATCCGCTGGAACCGCTGCTGCACGTAACCCAGCGCGTCCTCGTTGGTCAGATCAGCCACAGCGACGACCCGTTCTGCCGCGCGCCCCTCGAGACGGAACGCGCCGTCGTCGTCACGCGTGACGACGAAGCCCTGCTCCTGTGGGCGGTGCACCACGACCGTCTTGGCCTCCGGTTCCTCGGCCCGGGCGGTATCGACGAGCTCGACGACGCGTCCGAGGAGCTCGTCGAGGCCTTGGTGGGTCACTGCCGAGATCGTTTCGCCCGAGAACTCCTCGGTGGCGACATCGGACTTGGTGCCGACGACGAGCCGGGGTCGGTCCAGCAGCTCGGGTTGGTACTGCTCGAGCTCGTGGAGGAGCACCCGTTCCTGGTCCTCGGGGCTCCGGCCGTCCATGGGGGCGAGGTCGATGAGCAGCACGAGCGCGCGGGCTCGTTCGACGTGGCGGAGGAAGCGATGGCCGAGGCCCTTGCCGTCGGCCGCTCCCTCGATCAGACCGGGAATGTCGGCGAGCACGAACTCGTGTTGGTGGAATCGCACGACTCCGAGGTTGGGTTCCAGGGTCGTGAACGGGTAGTTGGCTATCCGGGGGCGCGCCGCGCTGACGGCGGCGATGAGCGTCGACTTCCCCGCGTTCGGAAACCCGACGAGGGCCGCGTCGGCCAACAGCTTGAGCTCGAGGCGCAGCCAGCGCTCTTCGCCGAACTCGCCCTGTTCGGCGAAGCTCGGAGCCCGGCGCGCGTTCGACAGGAACCGGGCGTTGCCACGCCCGCCGGCGCCACCACGAGCGGCGAGGTAGGTGTCGCCGTGGTGGACCAGATCGGCCAGGAGCTCACCGCTGCGGTGGTCGCGCACGACCGTCGCCTCGGGGACGGTGACGGTGAGGTCTTCGCCGAACTTGCCGTGGCGCTTGTTGCCCGAACCGTGGGTGCCCCGCTCGGCCCGGCGGTGCGGATGGTCACGGTACGCCAGCAGCGAGGCGACGTTGCGGTCGGCTCGCAGCCAGACGTCGCCACCCTTGCCGCCGTCGCCACCGTCGGGACCGCCGCGGGGGACGTGGGCCTCGCGGCGGAACGACACCGCACCGGCGCCGCCGTCGCCGCCCTTCACGTTGAGTTGGGCCTCGTCGACGAAGCTCACGGATCGAGAATAGGGCCGCTCACCGTCACGCCCTCACGCTTTAGCGTCGGCCGCCGGGAACTCTTCCCCACCAGCGACGCCAAAGCGGGAAAAGGGGAGCGGAAAAAGGGGAAGGGGGAGGCGGTGGGGGCGCGCTAGCCGGCGGGGAGGACGTCGACGAGCCTGCGCCCACGCCGGTGACCGAAGCGGACGGTGCC
>DASRPD010000112.1:0-52674 GCA_035646535.1 Acidimicrobiia bacterium | reverse complement strand
GGGGCGTCGGGTGCCGCCTCGGGGACGGGGGACTCCGGCTCGTCGCGGGATCGGGCCATCCGCCAGCTGGTGATCCCGACGAGCCCGGCCGTGGCGATCATGAGGACGTGTCCCTCGCCGGGTACGACCTGCGAGAGAATGGACCCGCCCACGGTCGCCAAGGCTCCGAAGCCGGCGACGACCGCGACCGCGCGCCAGCGGACCAGCCGTTCGCGGTGGTAGCGCAACGTCCCGCTGATCGAGGAGGGCAGCATGGACGGCAGCGTCGACCCGATCGCATCGAGGGGTGTGGCACCCAACGCGCGGATGGCGGGCGTGGACACGATCGCGCCGCCGACGCCGAACATCCCGGAGAGGATTCCAGTCGTGAGGCCCGCGACCAGGATGAGGGCGAGCTGCCACAGCTCGGGCATCTGGGCACGCTAGCCGGGGCCGCCCGCCTCTAGGCCATCTCGTACGCGTCGACCGCCGGCGTCGCCATCGCTTCGCGGAAGCGGTCGAACGACCACGGCCAGGTCGCCGGGATGCCCCGGTCGTCGAGATACCAGCTTCGACATCCGGTGACCCACACCGTGCTCTTGGCCGCCTCGACGCGGGCGGCTTCGAGATCGTCGGTCGCGACGCGCGTCGGGCTGAGCTCGCGGCACTCGCCGCTTCGCAGCCGCTCCAAGAGCTTGCCGATGTACGCGAACTGGAGCTCGGCCACCTCGATGAGGGAGAAGTTCCCGACCGGACCGTTCGGCCCGTTGAGCATGAAGAAGTTCGGGAACTCCGGGATCGAGATCGAGTAGTAGGCCCGCGGTCGTTCGGCCCAGGCCTGCGAGAGCTTCACCCCGCCACGACCGGTGACCTCCATCGGTCGCATGAACGCATCCGCGTGGAACCCGGTCGCGAGGACGAGCACGTCGAGCTCGTGCAGGAGACCGTCGCTCGTACGGACGCCGCCGGGCTCGATGCGCTCGATCGCCGCGGTCACGAGCTCCGCGTTCGGGTGTTGGATGGCCTCGTAGAAGTCCGGTGAGATCACGAGCCGCTTGCAGGCGGCTCGGTAGTCGGGACGCAACCGTTCGCGCAGCTCCGGGTCGCGGACGTTCTCCTCGAGGTTGGCCAGACAGGTCGCCTCGATCCATTGCATCTCGGGTGAGTCCGCGTCGACGACAGCGCGAGCGAAGGCGCCGAACAGCTCGGCGAGCTTGTCGTGGAGCTCGCGGAGTTGCTCGGGCTCCTCACGCCACGCGGCCTGCTCCTCGTCGGAGTAGGCAGGGTTCGTCTGGGGCATGATCCACTGCGCGGTCCGCTGGAACAGCGAGAAGTGGCCGGCGCGCTTGACCAGCGCGGAGGTCATCTGGACCGCGGTGGAGCCGGTGCCGATGACGCCGATGCGGGCTCCGTCGACCGCGACGTCGTGGTTCCAACGAGCGCTGTGGAACAACTCGCCGGCGAAGGTGTCGATGCCCTCGATGTCAGGGATCACGGGATGGTGCAGCACGCCGGTGGCCGCGATCACCACGTCGACCTCGTCGCGGTGGCCACCGGCCGTCTCCAGCGTCCACCGACCATCGGTCCACGTGCACCGGGTGATCTCGTCGCCGAAGCGGATCGTGCGGATGACGTCGTGCTCCTCTGCCACCCGCTCGAGGTACGCCTCGATCTCACCGCCGGGAGAGAACTGGTGGCTCCACTGCGGGTTCGGTGCGAACGAATAGCAGTAGAGGTGCGACGGGACGTCGCAGGCGATACCGGGATAGGTGTTCTCCCGCCAGGTGCCGCCGAGTCGGTCGGCCTTCTCGTAGATCGTGAAGTCGGTGTCGCCGGCCTCGGTCAGCTTGATCGCGCTCAGGATCCCGGCCATCCCCGCGCCGATGATGGCGAAGCGCAGCTTCCGGGGTGCACCGTCGGAGCCGCGTCGGTCGTCACTCATGAGCTCCCCCGATGTCCGCTCCCCCGATCTCGAGGGTGGCCGCGACGATATCGGCCGGTCTGGCCGGACGCGGCACCGAGGGGCGACCGGTTGAACGGTCGATTCCCCGGAGCGTCGGCGCGCCGTGCGCGGTATCCTCGCCGCAATGTCCGCCATCTCACTGCGGGGGACCTACGTCCCGCTGATCACGCCCTTCGACGCCGCGGGCGAGGTCGCGGTCGACGCGATCGAACAGCTTGGTCGTGAGTACATCGAGGCCGGGTGCCGTGGCATCGTGGCGCTCGGCACCACCGGGGAATCGACCGCGCTGGATCCCTCGGAACGCCGGGCGGTCATCGATGCCTGCGCCCGCGTCTGCGCCGAGAGCGACGCGCAGCTCATCGTCGGTGCGGGCACGAACAGCACCCGCACGACGGTTGCCGCGGTCGAAGGCCTGCGCGGCATTCCGGCGCTCGTGGGCGCGCTCGTCGTGGTGCCGTATTACGTGCGGCCTTCCGAAGCCGGGATCGTGGCGCACTTCCGGGCCGCGGCCGACGCGTCGCCCGTGCCCCTCGTGCTCTACAACATCGCGATCCGCACCGGTCGGCACCTGAGCGCCGCGGGGGTGCTCGAGGTCGCCGAGCACCCGAACGTCGCTGCCATCAAACAAGCCGCGACCGGGCTCGACCTCGACACGCTGCGATTGTTGGCCGGCGCACCCGACGACTTCGCCGTGTTGGGTGGCGAGGACCCGTTCCTGTTCCCGCTCACGCTGATGGGCGGTGCAGGCGCGATCTGCGCGTCGGCGCACCTCTGCACCGAGCGGTTCGTGGCGATGATCGAGTGCGGCCTCGCGGGCAAGGTCGACGAGGGGCGCCGCCACGCCGAGGCGCTGCTGCCGGTCGTCGAGGCGGGATTCGCCGATCCGAACCCCGCGGTGTTCAAGGCGGTGCTCCACAGCCAGGGCCGGATCCCCACCCCCGACGTGCGGGCGCCGCTGACGACGGCCTCGCCGGCCTCGCTCGAGCGGGCGCTCGCTGCGGTCGCAGCCGCCGCCTGATCGACCCCGCCTGATCCAGCCCGCCTGATCCAGCCCGGCCGGCTCGCCCCGCCCTTTTCAATACGAGACGGTTGCGTTTCGTATGGTGAGCGGGTTGCATCAACCGATGAACCTCTCGGAGCGAGTGCAGTCGCGCGCCTACGAGCGTCGCTGGCTGATCCTCGCGGTGCTGTGCTTCAGCCTGCTCATCATCGTATTGGACAACTCGATCCTCAACGTCGCGATCCCGACCATCGTGCGCGACCTCGACGCCTCGAACAGCCAGATCCAATGGATCATCGACTCGTACACCCTCGTGTTCGCGGGGCTGTTGCTCACCATGGGCAGCCTGGGGGACCGCTACGGGCGTCGCGGTGCGCTCCAGGTGGGATTCGTGTTGTTCGGTCTCGGTTCGCTCGCCTCCGCGTTGGCCGGCAGCGCCGATCAACTCATCGGCACCCGAGCGTTCATGGGCATCGGCGGCGCGCTGATCATGCCGGCGACGCTGTCGATCATCACCAACGTATTTCCGAGCAACGAGCGCGGCCGGGCCATCGGCTTCTGGGCCGGCACCGCGGGGGCGGGCGCGGCGCTCGGACCGCTCACCGGTGGGTTCCTGCTCGAGCACTTCTACTGGGGATCGGTCTTCCTCGTGAACCTGCCCATCGTCGCCCTCGGGCTCCTCGCGGGCTTCTTCCTGATTCCCGACTCGAAGGACCCGGCCACGCCGAAGCTCGATCCGGTCGGCGCGCTGGCCTCGATCGTCGGGCTCAGTGCGTTGCTCTACGCCATCATCGAGGCGCCCGACAGCGGCTGGACCGATCCCGCGGTCCTGGTCGCGCTCGTCGGTGGGCTCGCGCTGGCTGGTGTGTTCATCTGGTGGGAGACGCGCACCGATCACCCGATGCTCGACGTCCGGTTCTTCGCCAACCCGCGGTTCAGCGCGGCCAGCGCATCGATCACGTTCATCTTCTTCGCCATGTTCGGATCGCTGTTCCTGCTCACCCAGTACCTCCAGTTCACGCTTGGCTATGACCCCCTCGCGGCCGGCATCCGGTTGCTGCCGTTCGCGCTCACGATGGGCGTCGTGGCGGCCATCTCGCCGAAGGTCGTGGAACGAGTCGGCACGAAGGTGGTGGTCGCGACCGGATTGCTGCTCGTCACCGCCGGTCTGCTGCTCATGACCCAGCTCGGCGTCGACGAGTCCTACGGCAATCTCATCTGGCGGCTCATGGTCATGGCGGTCGGGATGGGGCTCACGATGGCGCCGGCCACCGAGTCCGTCATGGGCTCGCTGCCGCTCGCCAAAGCCGGCGTGGGCTCGGCGGTGAACGACACCACGCGCCAGGTCGGTGGCGCGCTCGGTGTCGCGATCATCGGCAGCG
The DNA here is from genome assembly GCA_035646535.1 of Acidimicrobiia bacterium. Lineage (GTDB taxonomy): Bacteria > Actinomycetota > Acidimicrobiia > IMCC26256 > JANYLB01 > DASRPD01. The sequence continues at coordinate 48,350 of DASRPD010000112.1, read as the reverse complement.
TCATGTCGTCGACCTACGGCTCGCGAGTGGGCGAGTGGTTCGATCGGTTCGCACCGCGGGTGCCGCCGCAGGGCCAGTCCGGATTCGAGAGCGCGAAGGAAGCCGCCCAGGGCCAGCTGGGCGCCGCCATCCAGATCGCGCAGGACCTGCCCGACCAGCTCGGTTTGTCGGGCCCCGCGGCCCGCCAACTCTCGGCCGACCTGGTCCGGACCGCGAACGAGGCCTTCGTGGGCGCGATGCACTACGGCGTCGCGGTAGCCGCGATCGCGACATTCGTCGGCGCGATCGTCGCCGCGCTCTGGCTCCCGGCGCACGCCCGCGCGACCGACGTCGCCGAGCAGGCCGAGGAGTACGCGCGTGAGATGCACGTCGCGGGCGATGGTGGAGAGCGACCGGAGTCGGCCGAATGAACGACCCCCGCCGGCCCGGCCGGCCGCGTAGCCGCGAGATCGACGCCGCCGTTCTCGACGCGACAGGTGTGCTGTTCGCCGAGCTCGGCTACGCCGGCGTCTCCGTCGAACAGGTCGCCGAGACGGCCGGGGTCGGCAAGGCGGCGATCTACCGGCGCTACCCGACCAAGGCCGACCTCATCACTGCGGCGGTGAGCTGCATCATCGACCAGATCGGCCCGGCCCCCGACTCGGGAACGTTGCGCGGAGATCTGGTGGAGCTCGCCCGAGGCTACGTCCGCATGCTCACCTCGTCCGCCGCCGGTCGCGCCATCCCCGCGATGCTTCTCGCCCGGGGACGTGACCCGGAGCTCGCTCGCCAGCACAGTCGATTGGTGAGCGAACGACGCGAGGAGTCGCTCGTCATTCTCCGGCGCGCGATCGATCGGGGAGAGCTCGCGGCCGCCGTCGACGCCGACTTCGTCCTCGATATGTTCGTGGCGCCGTTGTTCTACCGGACGCTTGTCGTCGGTTCGGGCGTGACCGACGAGTACGTGGATCGTCTCGTCGACACCATCGTGCGCGCCTTCCCGCCCGCCTCTGCCTCCACCTGAGGCGTGGCCGGCCGGCCGCGTGTCGTTCAGGCTCCGGCCAGGGCCTCGTCGAGGAGCTGGCCCTGCTCGCGGTCGTGCACCGAGGCGCTGCCGCTCGCCGGGCTCGCGCTCGCGGCACGGGCGACGTGACCGAGCTCGAGACGCTCACCGAGCACGCGGTGGAGCCGCGCGTGGGCGAAGCTCCATGCCCCCATGTTCGCCGGCTCTTCCTGTATCCACCACACCGTACGGGCTGACGGGTAGCGCGCCAAGACCTCCGCGATCTCCTCGCCGGGCCAGGGGTAGAGCTGCTCGACGCGGACGACGGCCACAGGCGCGGCGCGCTCGTCGCGACGTGCGGCCAGCTCGTAGGCGATCTTGCCTGTGCACAGCAGTACCCGCCGGACGGCATCGCGATCGAGTGTGGGCGACGGGTCGTCGAGCACGGCCTCGAACCGGTCGTCGGTCAGCGCCGAGACCGGCGAGCGCGCGCTGGGCATCCGCAGGTACCGCTTGGGCGTGAAGCAGACGAGCGGCTTGGGCTCGGGCGCGTGGACCTGACGTCGCAACGCGTGGAAGTACTGCGCGGCCGTCGACGGGTACACGACCCGGAGGTTGTCCTCCGCGCAGAGCGTCAGGAACCGCTCGATGCGTGCGCTCGAGTGCTCCGGGCCCTGGCCCTCGAACCCGTGGGGCAACAGCAATGTGAGTGAGCTGTGCTGGCCCCACTTGTCCTGCGCCGCCACGACGAACTGGTCGATGATGATCTGCGCGCCGTTGGCGAAGTCCCCGAACTGGGCCTCCCAGGCGACGAACGCGTCCGGGGCACCGATCGAGTAGCCGTACTCGAATCCGAGCGCCGCGTACTCCGACAGCACCGAGTCGTACACCATGAACGGCGCCTGGTCGGGCGAGAGGTGCGCGAGCGGTACGTAGTCGTGCCCGTCGATGATGTCGACGAGTGCACCATGGCGTTGGCTGAACGTGCCTCGGCGGGTGTCCTGGCCGGACAGGCGAACCGCGGTTCCGGCGAGGACCATGGAACCGAACGCGAGCGCCTCGGCCAGGGCCCAGTCGACCTCGCCGCGGTCGAAGGCCAGGCGGTGACCACCCAGCAGCCGTTCGAGCTTGGGGTGCACCCGCAGCTCGTCGGGCCATTCCGTGAGCGAGGTCACGATTCGGTCCAGCGTCGCGATCGGTACGCCGGTCTCCACCGCGACGACACCGACGGCCGACGGCGCAGCAACCTCGGGCGGTGCGGCGGGCGGAGGCTCGACCTCGGTCTCCTGCACCTCCTCGAACGCAGCGTTCATGCGGGCGCGGAAATCGTCCAGCGAAGCTTCGGCGTCGGTGAGGCTCATGTCACCGCGGTTCACGAGCTGTTCGGTGTAGAGCTTGCGGACCGACCGTCGCTCATCGATCAGCTCGTACATCAGCGGTTGGGTGAACGCGGGCTCGTCGGCCTCGTTGTGCCCGTACCGTCGATAGCAGACCATGTCGACGACGACGTCCTTGTGGAACTCCCGACGGAACTCGAATGCAAGGCGGGTGACGCGCACGCACGCCTCGGGGTCGTCGCCGTTCACGTGGAAGATCGGCGCCTGTACCATCTTCGCGACGTCGGTCGCGTACACACACGAGCGGCCCTGGGCCGGTGCAGTCGTGAAGCCGAGCTGGTTGTTCACGACGACGTGGACGGTGCCGCCGACCTCATAGCCGTCGACCGAGGACAGGTTGAGTGTCTCGGCGACGACCCCCTGGCCGGCGAAGGCGGCGTCGCCGTGGACGAGCACCGGCAACACCCGGTCACGCGCGCCATCGTCGGCGAGGTCGCCGTGCGCGCGCGCCATTCCTTCCACCACCGGGTCGACGGCTTCGAGGTGGCTCGGATTGGACGCGACCGTGACCCTGACCTGGGTACCCGACGGCGCGACGTGTTGGCCCGTCGCGCCGAGGTGGTACTTCACGTCGCCCGAACCCTGCACGCTCGAGGGGTCGAGCGCGCCTTCGAACTCTCGGAAGATCTGCCCGTAGCTCTTGCCGATGATGTTCACGAGCACGTTGAGCCGACCCCGATGGGCGAGTCCCAGGAACACGTCGTCGACACCGTCGTCGGCGGCTTGGTTCAGCAGCGCGTCGAGCATCGGGATCAGGCTCTCGGCTCCTTCGAGGCTGAAGCGCTTCTGACCGATGTACTTTCGCTGGAGGAAGGACTCGAAGGCCTCGGCCGCGTTGAGTCGATCGAGGATGTGCCGCTGGGCGGCCGCCGGTGTCGCGCTCGGCGCGCCCTCGATGTGACGCTGGATCCACTCCTTTTGGTCGGGCTCTTGGATGTGCATGTACTCGACCCCGACGGAGCGGGAGTACGCGTCGCGCAGGATGCCGAGAATCTCCCGGAGCGGCATCACGCGGGGCTCGATCGCGCCGCTGCCGAGCGATCCGAGCGGGAACCGGCGATCGAGGTCCCAGATCGTGAGGCCGTAGTGGCGGATGTCGAGCTCGGGATGGGTGTGTGGCTCTCGCCGACCCAGCGGATCGAGGTTGGCGAGGAGGTGCCCGCGTACCCGGTACATGTTGATGAGCTGGTGGACGTGGACGACCTTCTCGGCGCGGGTCGCTTCGTCGTCGACTGCGCCGGTGTCGGTGCTCCAGCGGGCGGGCTCGTACGGCACCTCCAAGCTCTGGAAGATGTCGTCGTAGAAGTCGTCGCGGCCGAGGAGCAGATCGTGGATCCCGCGCAGGAACTCGCCGCTGGCGGCCCCGCCGATGATGCGGTGGTCGTAGGTGTTGGTGACCGTGACCACGGTCCCTACCCCCATGCGGGCCAGCGCCTGCGGGTCGGAGCCCTCGAACTCGGCGGGCACGCCGATCGAGCCGACCCCGACGATGAAGCCCTGACCCGGCATCAGCCGGGGTACCGAGTGCACCGTCCCGATCATCCCCGGGTTGGTGATCGTGGCCGTTGTCCCGGCGAAGTCGTCGGGGGAGAGTCGATTGGCGCGGACCTTGCGGATGAGCTCCTCGTAGGCGGCGAGGAATGCTGCGAAGTCCAGTGTGTCGGCGTGTCCGATGTTGGGAACGAGCAGTGAGCGCGCGCCGTCGGGCTTGACCACGTCGACCGCGAGGCCGAGGTTCACGTGGTCGAGATCCACCCGGGCCGGCTTGCCGTCAACGACGGCGAAGCTCGCGTGGAGCGACGGCGACCGGGCAAGCGAGCGGAGCACCGCGAAGGCGATCAGGTGGGTGAAGCTGACCTTGCCGGTGCCCGTCCGGGTGAGGTGGTTGTTCAGGATCGTGCGGTTGATCTCGAGGAGCCGGGCCGGGATCGTTCGCACCGATGTCGCCGTCGGCACGCCCAGGCTCGCTTCCATGTTCTCGACCACACGCGCCGCGGCTCCTCGCAGCGGTGTCGTCTCCTCACCGGCCGGTCTCGGCGAAGGCGTCGCGGCTGCCCCGGCATCGGGCGGAGTAGCCAGCTTCGATCGGTAGTCGGCGAAGAACTCGCGCCACTGCTCGCCCACCGCGGCCGGGTTCTCGACGTAGAGCCGGTACATCTCTTCGATGAGCCCGGAGTTCGGTCCGAGATCCTGGAACTGCGACATCGGTTCCCCTCGCGGGCTCAGGCTCTCAGGAGCTCGGCCACCTGGAACGCGAGATCGAGCGACTGGCGCGCGTTGAGGCGCGGGTCGCACATGGTCTCGTAGCGCTGCACGAGATGGTCGCCGAGGACCTCCTCGGTACCGCCGAGGCATTCGGTGACGTCTTCACCGGTCAGCTCGACGTGTACGCCACCGGGCCACACGTCGGCCGCGAAGCAGGCGGTGAAGAAGTCGCGAATCTCGGCCATGATGTCGTCGAGGTGGCGGGTCTTGTAGCCGCTCGCGTGGGTGAACGTGTTGCCGTGCATCGGATCACACGCCCACACGACCGGGTGGCCCGACCGGCGGACGGCGTCGAGCAGGGGTGGCAACGAAGCCGCGACGCGCTCGGCGCCCATGCGGCTGTACAGCACCAACCGTCCGGCACGGCGTGCGGGGTTGAGTCGCTCGCAGAGGGCGAGGACGTCGTCGGGTTCGGAGGTGGGCCCGAGCTTGACGCCGATCGGGTTCTCGACGCCGCGCAGGAACTCGACGTGCGCGTCATCGATGCCGCGGGTCCGCTCGCCGATCCAGAGGAGGTGTCCCGAGCAGTCGTACGCATCGCCCGTGAGGCTGTCGGTGCGCGTCAGCGCCTCCTCGTAGGAGAGCAGCAGCGCCTCGTGGGACGTGTACAGGTCGACCTGGCGGAGGTTGGCGTCGCGGTCGAGGTCCACGCCGCACGCGGCCATGAATCGCAGCGCCCGGTCGATCTCGGCGGCGAGCGTCTCGTAACGCCGTCCGGTCGTGCTGTGGCCGACGAACTCGAGGTTCCACGCGTGCACCCGCCTCAGATCGGCGTATCCCCCTTTGGTGAGGGCGCGCACGAGGTTCAGCGTCGCGGCCGATTGGTGGTACGCGCGCAGGATCCGCCGCGGGTCCGGGCGGCGGGCCTCGGCCTCGAACGCGAAGTCGTTGACCGTGTCGCCTCGGAACGAGGGCAGCTCCACTGCACCGCGCCGCTCGGTCGATGACGAGCGGGGCTTGGTGAACTGTCCGGCCATCCGGCCGACCTTCACGGTCGGCACGCCGGTGCTGTAGGTCAGCACCACGGCCATCTGGAGGATCACCTTCAGCTTGTCGCGGATGGCGTCGGCCGAGAAGGCCTCGAAGCTCTCCGCGCAGTCGCCGGCCTGGAGGAGGAACCCGCGTCCGGCGGCGACTTCGGCGAGCGCGCCGGTGAGATCGCGCGCCTCGCCCGCGAACACGAGCGGGGGCAGGCGCCGCAGCTCGTCGAGGGTGGTTTCGAGCGCCTTGTCGTCCGGCCAGGCAGGCTGCTGGGCGGCATGCCGGTCGCGCCACGACTCGGGCGACCAGCCGGCCGTCGCGTCCGCGTCGTGGCGGCTCACAGGTAGGCGCCGGGCGCGCCACTCTCGTCGGGCTTTATCCCCATCTCGATTGCTCGCTGGTTGCGGACCTGGTCGAGCTGCTGCTGCGCGGCGGCCTGTTGGGTGAACAGCGATGCCTGGATCCCGTGGAACAGTCCCTCGAGCCAGCCCACGAGCTGCGCCTGGGCCAGCCGAAGCTGCGATTCGCTCGGGGCGTCACCCGTCAACGGCAGCGCGACGTCTGCGAGCTCTTCGCGCAAGTCGGGAGACAGGACTTCCTCGAGCTCGCGCATCGACTGCTCGTGGATGGTCCGAAGCGACCGACGGCCCTCTTCGTCGAGCGGTGCGCGGCGCACCTCGTCGAGCATCGTCCGCACCATCGACGCGATGCGGATCAGCTTCGTCGGACGGGAGACGTGTTCGGTCGGTTCGGCTTCCGGCCCGCCACTCGAACCGCCGGCCGAACCGTCCTGGGACGCGTCGGGACCGCTCGGGGCGTCGACGACCTCCGGGCGGACGGGAGGCTCGGGGCGCGCGGGATCGTTGGCCTGCTCTTCTTCGGGCACCCCCCCACGATACGTGCCCGACGGCACGGCCGACGCACTCAGTGCCGGCCCGGTCAGTCCGCCCGAACCGACGGCGGCATTCGACCCTGGGCCTGGCCGGTGCGCGGGCCGGGGACCTGGCGGAACTCGTACGGCTCGGCGTCGCGGCCGGGCTGACAGACCCAGCACTGCCCGGTGACGCCGGAGGTGACGAGACCGAGGACCGCGTCGGCGATCTGCGAGGCGGGGATCAGCGGGAACTCCGCCGCGGCGAAGGCGGCCTTCATCTCCTCGCTGATGATGTTCGTGTCGGTGATGCCCGGGTTCACCGTGTTGGCGGTGATGTGCTTGGGTGCGAGCGTTGGGGCGATGCTGCGGATGAGTCCGACGACGGCGTGTTTGGTCGCGTCGTAGACCGGGTCGGCGGCAAAGGGGATGATGCCGGCGAGCGACGCCGTGGCCACGATCGCACCGCCGCCGCGTCGTTCGAGGGCTCGGATGGCCGCCCGCGCGCCGAACACGACCCCATCGACGTTCACGCGCATGATCCGCCGGTAGACGTCGTCCGACAGTGTGTCCAGGTCGGCGTGTCCGATGGCGATCCCGGCGTTGAGGAACGCCACGTCGAGGCCACCGAATTCGCGCTCGCACTCGGCGAACGCCGCGTCGACCTCGCCAGCCTCGCCCGCGTCCGCGTGGATGAACCGCCCGCCGATCGACTCGGCGACGGCGCGTCCGGCCTCGTCGGAGAAGTCGACGAGGCCGACGTGCGCCCCCTCGGCGGCGAAGCGTTCGGCCGTCGCCTTGCCGATCCCCGAGGCCGCGCCGGTGATCAACGCGACCTTGCCGTCGAGTGCTCCCATGCCCTGGCTGCCTTCCGTCGTCGAGTCCGTCGAGTCCGTCGAGTCCGTCGAGTCCGTCGAGTCGGTCGGAGACTATGCCCGCGGCGCCGTACTCAACTCCGCGCGTTGGTGTCGCAGGGTCGCTCACCCCACCGCTTTGGCGTCGCAGGACGGGAACTGTTCCCGTCCTGCGACGCCAAAGCGAAACGGGGTGGGCGCGGCTGGTGGGTCCGGGGCTAGATGAGCTGGAGTCCGCCGTCGACGGTGAGGGTGTGTCCGGTGACGTAGCTCGCGTCGTCCGACAGCAGGAAGGCGGTCGCGGCCGCGACCTCGGTGGCGTTGCCCTGGCGGCCGAGCGGTACGGGCGTCCGCCCACGCGCCGGGCGGCCCTCGGTGGCGAAGCGACCGAGCGGCGTGTCGATGAGCCCGGGGGCGACGACATTGGCGCGCACGCCTCGGCGCGCGCCTTCGAGTGCGACGTGGCGGCACAGCCCGATCAGCGCGGCCTTCGACGCGTCGTATGCGGGCATGCGGCTCCCGGGTTGCAGACCGGCCACCGAGCCGATGAAGACGATCGACCCGCCGTCGGGGAGCGCCGGCAGCGCGGCACGCGCCGCGAGAAACGGGCCCCGGGCGTTGACCGCGAACGTCAGCTCCCAGTCCGTCTCGGTGGTGTGTTCCAGCCCGTGGCCCCGACCGATGCCCGGGTTGCACACCACGCCCCAGAGCCCGGTGCCGGCCGCGCCGACCATGGCCGCGCAGTCGGCCTCGCTCGTGATGTCGCCCTCGATCGCGCTCGCGGTACCGCCCGCCTCGCGTACGAGCCGGGCGGTCTCTCGGGCGGCTGCTTCCACCCGGTCCCCGCAGACGACGGTCGCGCCTTCCGCCGCGGCTCGCAACGCGATCGCCCGGCCGTTGCCCATCGGCGCGTCGGGATCGTCGGAGGCCTGGGTGCCTGCGCCGATCACGAGGATCGTGCGGTCGCGCAGCCGCGTGCACGGCTCCGGTTCTCCAGATCCCGTCGCTCGGGAGGTCGTCATCGTCTGCCCCTGTCTCGACGAGTGTGCCCGCGGCGGCCCCGCGCGCCGGTGCCGGAGTCTCGCATCTCGACCACCCGTGAGGTCTCCGCACGGTTGGAGGTCGTTGCGGGCGATGCCCGTGACGACGCGGCTCGGTGCGCGTGCGGTCGGCGGTGGGTCAGGCGGCCGGGAACTCGCGGTCGATGCCGTCGCGTACGGCTCGGATGGCCGAGGCGCGCACCCTGAGCTTGGTCGCGGCGTGGGCGGTCATGTCGATCCCGGCCAGTCGACGTGCCTCGCTCTGGGTTTGATCGTGCAGGCTCTCGGCTTCGACGACCCGGTCGAGGAACCCGGCGACGAGAGCGTCCGGCGGCGAGTAGAACGCGCCGGTGATAGTGGCGTGGTTGCACCACGCCGGGGTCAGTCGCATGCGGGCGGCTTCGATCCCGTAGTGCGGGATGGTCAGCCCGATCGCGACCTCGTTGAGGCCGATCTTGAACGCCCCGGCCGCGCCGATGCGGACGTCGGCGGCCAGCAGCGTGAACGCGCCCTGGGCGATGGCGTGTCCGGTGCATGACGCGACCACGGGAAACGGGAACGACATGATCCGATGGACGATGTCGCCGCCCGCTCGGAGGGTGCGGACGATCTCGGCGGCGCCGGCGTCGAACACGGCCAGGTCGTAGCCGGCCGAGAACAGCCCGTGGCGCCCGGTGAGCACGACGACCGCCCGATCGGCCTCGGCGCGATCGAACGCATCGGCGAGTGCTTCGAGCATCGTGAGTGACATCACGTTGGCCTTGCCGTCATCCATCGTGATCGTCGCGATCGAATCGGCGAGATCGTAGGTGAGTGGGCTCGTCGTGGGCATGGTCGGTCTCCCTCATGAGTTGTTCACGGCCAACGCCGTGGTGGTGCGGATCGCGGCGAGCGCGACCTCGGCCAGGACGGACGAGAGCTCTCGGGGCGCCGCCGCGTGGTCGTCGCGTGTCCACTGGCGGCAGTACTCCTGGGCGGGCCCGATACAGATTGCGTGGGCGACGCGGCGGTCGAGGGGGCCCATCAGCCCGGCTTCGGTCATTCGGCCGTAGAACCGGTCGAGCGCGTCGTAGAAGGTGGCGTTGCGTTGGGCGAGGGGCGCGGCTGCCTCGGCGACGACCTCTCCGGGGAGCGTCGAGAACAGAAATCGGGCCAGTCCCGGGTGGTCCTGTACCCAACCGAGGTGGGTATCGATCAGGCAACGGAGAGTCTGTTCCGGGTCAGAGGAGATCGCGAGGCCAGCCATCGCGGCGCGTTGGTAGTCCGCCATGCCCTCGACGTACACCGCCGCGGCGAGCGCTGCCTTCGAGGGGTAGGCGTGGAACATGCTGCCGCTCGAGAGCCGCAGCTCCTCTCGGACCGAGGCCACCGTGAACGCCGCGTAGCCGCGGTCGAGGAGCTGACGGGTCGCGGTGGCCAGGATGCGCGCTCGCGTGTCACTCACTAGAGCAGGACTCTAGAGCAGTGCTCCAACCACTGTCGACCGCGGGCCACGACCGGTGGGGGACGCGCCGAAGGGGAGGCGGCGAAGAGGACGTCCGGCCCTATCAGTGCAACGCTGATCGCGGGAGCCTCGAGGCATTCGGACGACAGTCGAGCTCGGTCTTTCGGGAGCGACCATGAAGAAGCTGCTCGGTCTGCTGGCAATCATCGGCGCCGTCGTGGCCGCTCGCCGGTTCGCGCCGCAGTTGCGCGCGCGGGGCCTCGAGGCGTGCGAGCGCATGTTCGACGGGATGCCGGACGCCTTCCCACCCAAGCGGATGATGGCGAACCTGGAGGCCATCCGCGCCCAGAACGAGCGCATCATCGAACTGCTCGGCGAGCCTTCTCAGCTCTCCTCGCCGTGACCGAGTCCTCGCGTCGGGGTCGCGAGCACGGTGAAACCACAGCGTGCGGGACTGGCGCTGGTTCGATTGACTCCGTGCTCATCTTGTCTCGCCGTCTCGTTCGGCGCGCTGTCGGTGGTGAGCGGTCCCAACGTTGACACCGTGGCGTACCATCAAGAGCATGAATCCGCCTCGCGTCGATCATTGTCGCGGCGAGGCAACCGGTGAATCTCTCGACATGACCCACGGCGTGCCGGGTCGAGAACGAGCTCCGCGACGAGCAGATCCCGTGCATCCAGGCGATCGAGCTCGTGGACTCCGATGCGACGCGGGCTGGTGGTGCTGGTCGCCATGGTCGTCACGGTCGCGGGGGCGCCGGATGTCGCCGCCGGCAGGACCGCCGAGAGCCTCGATGGCGCCGAGTTCGCCGATCTCTCGACGCGTCGGGTGTGAGGTAGAACAACGGCGTGCGGGCCGAGAGCCTCGATGGCGCCGAGTTCCCCGATCTCTGCACGTCGCTCCGGAAGCTGCGCAACGCGAAGAACCCGTCGTCGCGGCGACTCCACGCTCTCGCGGATCAGTTCACGGCGCTGAATGCCGAGTTCATGGCAGTCCCGTTGCGCAAGGCGCGTACCCGTGCGCAACGGCGCGGCGCGGTCAAGAAGGTCGGCTTCTGGTGCGTCGCCCGCGAAGCCCTCGAGAACGACGGCCAGAGCGAGAAGCCAGAGGTCGCGGACATGCGGTTGTGGGAGGGCAAGTTCTCCATGGAGCAAACCGGCGCGGACTGCACCTCCACCTATGACGGTGAGGTTCTCGCCGGCGAGAACGGCAGCGACGCCGTCGCGCTCGTGCTGCCCCTCCGGGGTTCGGTCGCCTGCCCGATAGCGGCGTACACCTACGAGGAGTACGGAGACGCTCGCCTCGTCGGAACGTTCAGGCGCGGCCGGTTCCGACTGCGCATCGAGCCCCTCGACCCGACCAACCCGGCCTTCACGGGTCCCGGGCTCGCGACCGCGTGCTTCCAGAACGAGATCGTTCTCACCGCAAGCCCCGCCGGCGTCGCGACGTCCCGATACGAGTTCAATCCTCCCAGCGGCGACGTGTACACGTGCGGCTGGGACCTCGAGTGCGACCCCACCGACTGCAAGTCGTCGAAGCAGGCGAAGAACGGATCTCGCGGACCCTGACTGGCCGGCACAACAACGCCTGAGGCCAGATCCGACGGCCCCTCTGCCGCGTCGAGACCTCTCTCGAGGCGAGCCGCGGCCTCCCTGGCCCAGTTGATCGCCTCGCACGTCTCAGGACGTGTGCGCCACAAGAGGCGGGCACGTGGGCGCAGAACCGGGCGAACATCCCGAGACTGCACGAAACCCGGCGGTTCAGGCCGGATACCGTTCGCCTCCGCGTGCCAGGCTTGTCGGGGGAGCACACGTCCTGAGACGTGCGAGGGCGCAGGTATGACACGGAGCGCGATGAGCCGCCTCAGTCCACCTCGACAGGGAGCGCGTGACAGGCATGTGGGCGCGTCCACCTCGCGGTATGAGCCGATCGGCGACCAAGCGGACCAGGGTGTGGGCGGAGCGGGTCAGGTGACGATCGACGGCTCGGCCGCCGGCCATCGGGCAAGCGCCCTCACGCCCGCGCCGAGGATCGACGTGGACACGGCGCGGGCCGCGCCCCTCGAGTCATGAGCACCTCGCGGAGGCGCCGCCGCTGGCTGTGGGTGGTCCTGGCGGTCGCGGTCGTGGTCGTCGCCGCGGTCGGGGGAGCCGTGGCGCTGCTCTGGGGTGGTCGCGGCGCGGACGAAGCGTCGGTCGACGAGGCGGTCGAGCGCTTCCGCGACAACCACGACGCCGGCGCGTCCGGCTTTCTCGTGCCGGAGCCGGGCGTCTACACCTACCGGGGCGAGGGCACCGAGCGCCTCTCGGTCCTCGCCGCCAATCAGCAGTGGGGACCGCGCCAGCCGGTGACGGTGACCGCGACCGAATCGGACTGCTGGACCTTCCGAGTCGAGTACAGCACCAATCACGTCCAGGAGACCTTCTACTGCGCGCGGGACCGCGCGCTCGAGGAGACCGGCGGCCGGACCACCCAGCGCTTCGACTTCGGGGCGTTCGCGGTCGACGACACGCAGGACTTCACGTGCCGCCCACCCGGACAGGCGATCCGCGTCGCGGCGAGCCCGGGCGACTCCTGGCGGCAGTCCTGCACGGGACGCAGCGTGGAGCGCGCCACGACGGTCACTGCGGCGGGGACCAACACCTTCGTCGGCCGCGAGCGTGTGCGCGTCGCCGGGTCGTCGGTGGAGGCCGACCACTACCGCGCCGATCGCACACTGAGCGGCGACCAGACGGGCACCGAGCGCAGCGACTTCTGGTACGCGGTACAAGATGGCCTGCCCCTGCGCATCCGTCGGGACATTCGCGTCGAGTCGCCGTCACCGGTCGGCGCGGTCGTGTACACCGAGCGCGGCGAGTTGACCATCGCGTCGCTCACCCCACGGCGGTAGCGGGAGCGATATGCCCCGAGGCGCGCGTGCACGACGTCCTCGACATGAAGAAAAACGCTCTCGCCAACGTGCCCTCGGCAGGATTCGAACCTGCGCACACGGCTCCGGAGGCCGATGCTCTATCCCCTGAGCTACGAGGGCGGAACGGCCACGCTACCCCGGCGCTTCGCCCCGGTCCGAGACGTTGTTCGGTGCCGCGGTGTCAGTCCGCGGCCGCCGCGGCGTCGAGCGAGCGGGCCAGTGACCGGTTGAGCGCGTGCAGCGACGCGCGTGCCGCGGCCTCGATGGGGCTGGCGCCGCTGGCAATGCCGTGGCGGCTCGACCCGTCGTCCGCGATGACCTCGCACGCCACGAGGTAGGGCTCGCCCTCGGTGACGTCGACCGGCTTGGCCCAGGACGACGCGAGCGTGAGGCTCGGCGAAAATGCCCCGAGCGCGTCGAGGGTGGCCTCCACCGCGCCGACGAGGCCGCGGCTCGCAGCCGCCCGCCCGATGGTGCGCCGTCCCGCGAGCGTGAGGTGCACCTCGAGCTCGTCGGTGTCGGGGAACGTGAGTACGGCAAGGAGCCGAACGCGGCGCTCGCGCGGGCCGTCGTCCGCCCGTGTGTCACCAGCCGACTCGTCACCCTCCGGTGCTTCGACCTGGGTGCCCTCGGTCGGTGTCCCGGTGGTGCCGTCACCTACCCGCGAACGCTCGGCACCGGTCGGATCCGCCGGCGGCGCCAGCTCGGTGGTGCGCCACCGCACGAGCTCCACCGCGACGGGGCCCTCCGAGTGGCGGTGCGCGATACGGGTCGCCTGGAGCGGCAGACCGGATTCGCTGGTACCGCCGACGTGCAGCTGTACGATCAGAACGTCGTCGCGCTCGGTGAAACCCGCGGCGCGCACTCCGGGGAGCTTGCGCAGCTCGATCTCGAGATCGTCGAGCGTCACCGGCCGCCCTCCTTGGCCTCGTACAGTCGTTCGTCGGCCATGCGGAACAGGTGCTCGGCGTCATCAGCTTCGGCGGGGCAGAGCGCGACGCCGAACGAGAACGGCGGACACGCGCCCGCGACTCCCGACACCTCAGCGAGTCGCTCCAGGAGTGCGGGCACGTTGTCCGGATCGGTGTGGGGCAGGATCAGCGCGAACTCGTCGCCGCCGATGCGGGCAGCGTTGTCGCCGAAACGCAGCACACGGCGGAACCGCTCACCCAGGGATCGGAGTGCCGCGTCGCCGGCCGCGTGGCCGGCGCTATCGTTCAGGCTCTTGAACGCGTCGAGATCGAGGATGACGAGCGTGAAGGGCCAGTGGTAACGCAGGCTCCGCGCGACTGACATCTCGAGCAGTCGGTCGAAGCTGCGTCGATCGAACAATCCCGTCAGCGGGTCGTGCCACGAGTCGTACCGGAGCAGATCGAGCCGCAGCGCGACGACACACAGGCTTGTGAGGAGCGAGGCGTCGAAGCGACCGTCCTCGAGCTCCGGATCGGTGTAGATACCGGGCACCGCGCTCAGCAGCTCGGACTCGCTGTTGTCCTCCTCCAGGGGACGACGCCCGGCGCGGAACACCTGACGGCCGACGCCCGGTTCGTCGATGACAATCGCCGCATCGCGTAGCTCGAACCGCTCGACGAGCATGTCGAGCGCTCGATAGATCAACCCCAGCCCTGACTGGTTCGTCGCCAGCTCGGCGACGAGCTCAGTCCCGAAATCGGTCACGGCCTCCGGCTCCCGCTCATCCTGTGCGGGCGCTTCGGGCGCTGCGGGCGCTTCGGGCTGTTCGGACGCTTCGGGCTGTTCGGACGCGCGGCGCATGTGGCTCGCGTGATCGGGCGCCTCTGCCTCGTCGGTCGCATCGGTCGGCAAGAGGGCGGCCAAGCCTCTTCCAAGACCTCCTTGTCTTCCCACCGTTACCTCCGCCGCTTCCACTCGGTCGCGTCTTGTTCGTGTCGTCGCCGGCCGCGTGGTGAGGCCGTCCGTGGCCTCCCGCTTGGCTCGCTGCCCATCGCCCGCTGAGTTGCACATGCACTTCGTGTGCCTACTGCTTCCGTACTCGCCGAATCGCCGAAACGGCCGCGGGATCGAAGATCCGACCCGCGGCCACGCGGCGTAGCTCGTCGGCCACCGAGGATGGCCACCACGCCGCCACGGCTGACCAGAGCATACGCGAAAGGTCATGGAAGCCGCGCTGGCCGGACTCAAAACGCCCCGACCAGCGACAACCGGTGTGGGATGCTGAGCCGGGCGTCTGAACAGTGTCCCGTACGGATCGCGAGCGGCCCATCACCGAGCGTGATCGCACTGCCGCCAGCCGTCGCTCTCCAGCACCACCGCCCGTCTCCGACGTTCGTTCGTTCCGCCCCCGAAGCCAGCGAGGCCACCCGTGATCGCCGATGACCTGACCGCCGCCCTCGGCGATGCGCTCGCTCGCGCCGGGCTGCCCGAACCCGCCGGCGGGGTCACCGTGACCGTGGCGACCCAGCGGGAGTTCGGTGACTTCCAATCCAATGTCGCCCTGCGCCTCCAGAAGGAGGTCGGGGCCAAGGGGCCTGAGATCGCGGGGCGAATCAAGACCGCGCTCGATGCCGCGCCGCCACCTCTCCTGGAGCGGGTCGAGGTCGCCGGGCCCGGGTTCTTGAACCTCTATCTGGCGCCGTCGTGGCTGCACGACGTCCTCCGGGTCGTCGTACGCGAGGGCGACGCCTTCGGTCGGGGTGACACGCTCGCCGGGCTGCGGATCAACCTCGAGTTCGTGTCTGCGAACCCGACGGGACCCCTCCACGCGGGTGGTGGGCGCTGGGTGGCGGTCGGTGACGCCATCGCCAACCTCCTGGTCGCGCAGGGCGCCGAGGTGCACCGCGAGTACTACCTGAACGACGCCGGCAATCAGCTCGACACGTTCGGGGCCTCGCTGCACGCGCGCTACCGCGGCGAAGAACCCCCCGAAGACGGCTACCGGGGTGAGTATCTGGTCGAGATGGCGGCATGCTTGCGGGCCGAGCTCGGCGACGACGTCACCGAGGACGAGGCGCGCGAGTGGGGCGTGCAAGAATCCGTTCGCGCGCTCGTCGAAGATCTCGGGCGCATCGGCGTGCACTTCGACACCTGGTTCTCCGAACGGTCGCTGCACGCGCGCGGTGACGTCGCCGCGGTCCTCGCCACGCTGACCGAACGGGGGTTGACCTACGAAGCCGACGGGGCGACGTGGCTGCGCAGCGAGGAGCTCGGCGACCAACGCAACCGTGTCCTGATGAAGTCCGACGGCGCCACGACGTACCTCTGCAACGATCTCGCGTACCACCGCGACAAGGCCGAGCGGGGCTGGGAGCACCTCATCGATATCTGGGGTGCCGACCACCACGGACAGGTGAAGTCGCTCCAGGTCGGCATGCGAGGCCTCGGCTTCGGTACCGAGGAGGTGCCCGAGCCCGAGATCATCCTCGGTCAGCTGGTGAAGCTCCAGCGCGGTGGCGAGCTCGTCCGCTTGTCCCGGCGAGCCGGCAACATCATCACGCTGGCCGACATCCTGGATGAAGTCGATCCCGACGTCGCCCGGCTCACGTTCCTGCTCCAGGGCATCGACACGGCGCAGACGTTCGACCTCGACATCGTGACCGCCCAGTCGATGGAGAATCCGGTCTACTACGTGCAGTACGCGCACGCGCGCGCCGCGTCTATCGCACGTGTTGCCGCCGAGCGTGGGATCGCGCGCACGCCCATCGACGAGGTCGACCTCGGTGTGCTCGTCCACGAACGCGAGCTCGACGTGGCCCGCTCACTCGAGGAGCTCCCGGCCGTGCTCGTGTCCGCAGCCGAGCTGCGCGCCCCGCATCGGGTGGCCGGCTGGGTGCGTGAGCTCGCCGGGTGCTTCCACGGCTTCTACCGTGATTGTCACGTGCTGACCGAGGACGCGCCGCTTGCCCAAGCCCGGCTGTGGCTCTCCGAAGCGGCTCGCATCGGACTGGCCAACGGGCTCACGATCCTCGGCGTCGACGCGCCCGACGAGATGGCCCGTCTCGACGCGCCCGACGTGGAAGACCCCGACGTGGAAGACCCCGACGCGGAAGACCCCGACGCAGAACGAGAGCGGTCCGAATGAACGTCGATCCGTCCGCCGCCTTCGACGCGACCCTGCTCCCGCCGGGCCTGGCCGGCGCGGATCTCGTCGCGATCGCCGCCGAGTACGGCACGCCCGTGTTCGTGTACGACGAGGACCACATCCGACAGCGGTGCCGGACCTTCGCCGAGCACTTCGGGCGTGACGGAGTCGCGTACGCGGGAAAGGCGTTCCTGTGCCGAGCGATGGCCACGCTGGTACGCGAGGAGGGCCTCCATCTCGACGTCGCGACCGAGGGCGAGCTCCACGTCGCCCTCCACGCGGGATTTCCACCCGAGCGGATCGTCTTCCACGGCAACAACAAGAGCGAGGGCGAGCTCCGAGGCGCCGGTGACGCCGGCGTGGGGCGCGTCGTGGCCGACTCGTTCCAAGAGCTCGATCGGCTCGAGCGCCTCGGTTACCCCGGCGATGTCCTTGTCCGCATCACCCCGGGGGTCGAGGCCCACACCCACGAGTACATCGAGACCGGTACCGAGCGGTCCAAGTTCGGGCTCTCGGTGGCCACGGGAGCGGCGATGGTGGCGCTGCGTCGGGTCGTGGAGTCACCCGTGCTGACATTCGGCGGCATCCACTGCCACATCGGCTCGCAGGTCTACCGACTCGACTCGTACGCGCGCGCCGCCGCGGTCGTGATGGGGTTCGTCGACGAGCTCGAGGTCGTGACCGGGGCGCGGGTGCCGCTCATCAACCTGGGCGGCGGGCTCGGCGCCCGCTACCTCGCCTCGGATCCGGACCTGGACGTCGGCGAGTACGCCGCGGCGTTGCGGGGAGCGGTGGGGGACCGGCCGTTGATGGTCGAACCGGGCCGTGCGATCGTCGCGAGGGCAGGCGTGACGGTGTATCGGGTCGGGACGGTGAAGGAGATCCCCGGCGTCACGACCTACGTCGCGGTCGACGGAGGAATGAGCGACAACCCTCGGCCGGTCTTGTACGGCGCCGGATACGAGGCGTTCCTGCCCGATCGGATCGAGGCAGCTCGCCCGCTCGTCGCGACGGTGGCGGGCAAGCACTGCGAGCAGGGCGATCTCGTCGTCACCGATGCGCACCTGCCTGCCGACGTCGCCCCCGGGGACCTGCTGGCCACACCGGTCACGGGCGCCTACGGCTACTCGATGGCCTCGAACTACAACCGGGTACCCCGTCCGGCGGTCGTGTTCGTGCGCCACGGGAAGGTCCGGCCGGTCGTGCGTCGAGAGACGCTCGAAGACCTCGAACGCCTCGATGTCGATGACCGCACGGCGGCGATTCGCGAGACTGGAGCATGATGGGTGACGCAGAGGTGAGTGTTGGGCGGGTGAGCGTTGGGCTGCTCGGCTGCGGCCACGTCGGGTCGGCCCTCGTGCGTCTCGTCGACGAGAACGCCGACGTGATCGAGGCACGCTCCGGCGTCCGCTTGGAGATCAACCGCGTCGCCGTACGCAATCTCGCACTCGAGCGCGACGTCCCGCTGCCGGCAGCACGGTTCACCCACGATGCGGCCGACGTCGTCGCAGACCCGACCGTCGACATCGTCGTCGAGGTCATCGGTGGTATCGAGCCGGCGCGCGAGCTGGTCGTCAACGCGCTGAAGTCGGGCAAGCCGGTGGTCACGGCCAACAAGGAGCTGCTGGCCAACTTCGGCACGGAGCTCTTCGAGGCCGCCGAGGGTGCAGGGGTGGACCTGCTGTTCGAAGCATCGGTGGCGGGGGCCATCCCGATCATCCGGCCGTTGCGCGAATCTTTGGCGGGGGAGCGCATCCGCCGCGTCATGGGCATCGTGAACGGGACCACGAACTACATCCTCAGCCGCATGTCCGAGGCGGGTCAGAGCTTTCAGGACGCGCTCGCCGAGGCTCAGAGCCTGGGCTACGCCGAGCGCGATCCCACCGCCGACGTCGAGGGCTTCGACGCCGCGGCCAAGGCCGCGATCGTGGCGTCCATCGCGTTCGGCGCTCGCGTCGTGGCGGGCGACGTGTATCGCGAAGGCATCGCCGAGCTGACCGAGAACGACATCGCATCGGCGCGCGAGCTCGGCTACGTCGTGAAGCTGCTCGCCATCGCCGAGGAGCAGGACGGCGAGATCGCGGTACGGGTCCATCCGGCGATGGTGCCCGTGGGGCACCCGCTCGCGTCGGTGCGCGAATCGTTCAACGCGTTGTTCATCGAAGGCGACGCCGTTGGTGAGCTCATGCTCTACGGGCGGGGCGCCGGCGGCGCGCCCACCGCGTCGGCGGTGCTCGGTGATCTCATCGACGCGGCCAAGAACCTGGTCGGCGGTGGGCGTGGCGCAACCATCGGGACGCTCACCCGTCGGCGGGTGCGCCCGATCGACGAGGTCGAATCGCAGTTCTACCTCCTCCTCGAGGTCGCCGACCAGCCCGGGGTTCTCGCGGCGATCGCCGAGCAGTTCGGCCATCACGGCGTGTCGATCAAGTCGATGACCCAGCGGGGCACGAAGGGCGTCGAGGGGGATGCCCGGCTCATCTTCATCACCCACGTCGCTCGTGAAGCCGACCTGCGCGCCACGGTGCACTCGTTGCGCGATGTCGACGCGGTGCGCCGGGTCGGATCGGTGCTGCGCGTCGTCGGAGACGAGCAGTGAGCGACGCGCGACCCGCGTGGCGCGGCCTGATACACGAGTACCGCGATCGTCTCCCGACGCTGGCCGACGACTCGATCGTCACGCTCCAGGAGGGAGGAACGCCCCTGCTACCGGCGCCGTATCTCTCCTCGCTCGCGCACGCGGAGGTGTTCCTCAAGATCGAAGGCGCCAACCCGACGGGCTCGTTCAAGGACCGGGGCATGACCGTCGCGATCTCCAAGGCGGTCGACGAGGGCGTCAAAGCGGTGATCTGCGCGTCGACCGGCAACACGTCGGCATCCGCCGCGGCCTACTCGGTCCGGGCCGGCCTGCGCTGTGCCGTCGTCATCCCCGAAGGCCAGATCGCGCTGGGCAAGCTGGCCCAAGCCCTCGTGCACGGCGCGACCGTCGTGCCCATCCGCGGCACCTTCGACGCCGCGCTCGAAATCGTTCGCGAGCTCGGCGACACCGGCGCCGTCGCCGTCGTCAACTCGATCAACCCGTACCGCATCGAAGGTCAGAAGACCGCGGCGTTCGAGATCGTCGACGTGCTCGGCGACGCACCGGCGGTCCACTGCATCCCGGTCGGCAACGCCGGGAACATCACGGCCTACTGGCAGGGCTACTGCGAGGACGCGGCCGCGGGGCGTGCCCGTCGTCGCCCCCGCATGCTCGGTTGGCAGGCCCTCGGTGCCGCGCCACTCGTGCGCGGTGAGCCCGTGCTCCATCCCGAGACGCTCGCGACGGCTATCCAGATCGGCAACCCCGCGAGCTGGGACAGCGCAATCGCGGCGCGCGACGAGTCGGGCGGCTCGATCGGCGCGGTCAGTGACGCCGACATCGTGGCTGCATACCGGCTGCTCGCCAATCGCGAAGGAGTGTTCGTCGAGCCGGCGTCGGCTGCGTCAGTTGCCGGCCTGCTCCAAGCCATCGAAACCGGCGCGGTCGAGGCCGGTGAGACCGTCGTGTGCACCTTGACGGGCCACGGCCTCAAGGATCCACAGCGTGCCATCGCGGAAGTCTCGGTCGACGATCCGGTCGATGCCGACGCGGCCTCCGTTGCCGCGCGCATCGGGCTCTGACACGATCTCCGGCGGACTCGCCGGCTCGAGCCCAGCGTTGGTGCGCTTACCGTCGCTCGCCGCAGGCTCGTGCACCGACGTGAGCCGCGGGAGACGTTCAGGCCGGGTCGAGCCGGTAGACGCCGCCTTCGTCCGAGGCCACGTAGAGCTCGCCCCCGGTGCTTTCGCCGAAGGAGGTGATGGTGGGGATGTCGACGTCGAGGAACCGCTCGGCGGTCAACGAGCCCGCGTCGGCGGTCAGCGCCCGCAACGCTCCCGCGCAGTAGTCGGCGAAGACGTACGCGCCGCCGAGTGCCGGGATGGCCGTGCCCCGGTAGACGTAGCCGCCGGTCACCGAGCAGTTCCCGTCGGCATGCGCGTACTCGAACACCGGCGGAATGGCGCCGTCGGGCGCGTCCCCGGTGAACTCGTGGGTTCCTTCGCGGCGGTTCCATCCGAAGTTCGCGCCGGCGCCGGTCCCCGTGGCGAGCCAGTCGATCTCCTCCCACTCGTTCTGGCCGACGTCACCGATCCACAGGTCCCCCGTCTCGCGGTCGAACGAGAAGCGCCACGGGTTGCGCAGCCCGAGCGCGAAGATCTCCGGCTCGCCCCCGCCCGCGGCGAACGGGTTGTCCGCCGGGATGGTGTAGGGCGCATCCGCGCCGGGCTCGGGGTCGATCCGCAGGATCTTGCCCAGCAACACGTCGGGCGACTGCGCGTTGCCGCCGGCGACGTGACCCGGACCGTCGTCGTTCGCCGCACCGCCGTCGCCCACCCCGATGTAGAGGAGCCCGTCCGGGCCGAACGCGAGCTGGCCGCCGTTGTGGTTGGCCTGGGGCTCGTCGATGCGCAACAGGTCGCGAGCCGAGTCGGCGTCGATCGTGTCGCCCGCCATCGCGTACTCGACGATACGGGCGTCGCCGTCGCGGTCGGTGAAGTAGACGTAGACCTTCGCGCCGTCCGGCGAGAAGGCGAGGCCCAAGAGCCCCTGTTCGTTGCCTTCCGCGCCCACGTCGCCGGTGATGTCCAGCGCGATGGCGTCGTCGAGCCGGTCCTCGTTCAGGGTGCGGATGCGTCCGGATTTCTCGAGAACGTAGAGCGTGTCGGCTCCAGGGAGGGCGGTACCCGGTCGTGTCGCGAGGGCGGTGGGTCGTTCCAGCTCTGCGAGCAGCGTCGCGCTGACGCGGGCGGCGGCGAGGTCCGGTGGCGCGCTGGTCGGCGGGCTGTCCGTGGCCGTCGTCGAGGTCGACGAGGTCGACGAGGGCTCGGCTCCGTCGTTGCCGGCTGAGCACGCGGCGAGCGTGATCCCGAGCCCGATGGCGGCGGTGAGGACACGGCGTCGTTGGCGCATGGATGACGACGGTAGTGAGGACAGCCACGACCGTGCGGTCGCGTACGATGCGCGGGTGAAGTACGTGGTGCTCGTCCCGGACGGCTGTGCCGACGAACCGCTCGCCGAGCTGGGCGACCGTACGCCCCTCGAGGCGGCCGCGATGCCCCACCTGGCGCGCCTCGCGGCCGAGAGTGAGGTCGGCCGCGCCGCGGTGATCCCGCCCGGTTTGCCGCCGGGCAGCGACGTCGGCAACCTCTCGATCCTGGGGTACGACCCCGTGGAGTTCCACACCGGCAGGGCCCCGATCGAAGCCGCCGCGATGGGTGTCGAGCTCGCCGACGACGAGGTCGCGTATCGGTGCAATCTCGTCACGGTGGGTACCGACGGCACCATGGTCGACTTCGCCGCCGGGCACCTCTCGAGCGACCAGAGCCGACCGATCGTCGAGGCCCTCGATGACGCGCTGGGCGGTGGCCGGGACGGCGTTCGCTTCGTCGCCGGGGTCGAGTATCGGCACCTTTGCGTCGTCCCGCGTGACTGGGCCGACGCCGAGTGCGTACCCCCGCACGATCTCACCGGCCGAGTGGCGACCTGGCCCGAGGGTCCGGCCGGGCCACGCGTGCGCGCGCTCATGGAGGCGTCGCGAGAGATCGTCGCTGCCGCGGCGTCCGAGGTCGAGTCCATCGCGACCCAGATCTGGCTCTGGGGCCAAGGCACCCGTCCCACGCTTCCACCCTTTGCGGAGCGGTTCGGGACGACCGGTCGGTTGACCTCGGCGGTCGATCTCGTCCGCGGGCTCGGGATTCTGGCCGGTATCGAGGTCCTCGACGTCGAGGGAGCGACCGCCGGCTTCGACAACGACTACGCGGCCCAGCGCGACGCCGCGTGGGCTTCGCTCGCCGACCGTGACTTCTTCCTGCTCCACGTCGAGGCGACCGACGAGGCAGGTCATCAAGGCCTCGCCGATGAGAAGGTCGCCTCGCTCGAATCGTGGGACCGCGAGATCATCGGTCCACTTGCGGACGCGTTGGGCTCATTCGGTGACCATCGGATCCTGTTGCTGCCCGACCACGCGACTCCGTGCGCGCTCAGGACCCACACGTCTGACGCGGTTCCGTACCTGTTCTTCGACTCGACCCGCCGCGGGCCGGGGGGGACCTACTCGGAGGCGGCCACGGCCGGCTTCCGGGCGGTGCCTGGCCATGCCCTCATGCCGCGCCTTGTCGCCACGACCTGAACCGAGAGGATCGCCATGTCCCATGATCGTCGTTTCCGATTTGGTGTCCACACCTCCGATGCCGGCAGCGGTGAGGACTGGGCAGACTCGGCCCGCCGCTACGAGTCGCTCGGATTCTCGACCCTCCTCTTGCGTGACCACTTCGACCACCAGCTCGCACCACTCGTCGCCATGACCGCGGCGGCGTGTGCGACCGAGTCGCTGCGCGTGGGTTGCCTCGTGCTGGACAACGACTACCGCCACCCACTCGTCCTCGCCAAGGAGCTCGCAACGCTGGACCGGTTGTCCGGCGGCCGGGTGGAGGTCGGTCTCGGCGCCGGATGGATGGCCCCCGACTACTCCCAAGCCGGGATCGCCTTCGATCCCCCGGCAACGCGCGTCGATCGGCTCGAAGAGGCGGTGACCGTGGTCAAGGCGCTGCTGGCCGGCGGGGTTGTCGACCTCGACGGTGAGCACTACATGATCACCGGCCACGAGCCGTACCCCCAGCCCGTCCAGGAGCCGCCGCCCCTCATGATCGCCGGCGGTGGCCCGCGGATGTTGCGGCTCGCAGCGCGCGAGGCCGACATCGTCGGCCTGAACCCGGCGCGCAAGTCCAACGCCGCGTGGGACGACCAGAACCTGGCCGATGCCACCGCCGAGGCGACCGATCGCAAGATCGGGTGGATCCGCGAGGCCGCCGGGGCGCGCTACGACGACCTCGAGCTGTCCATCGTCGTGCCCTTCGTGATCGTGACCGACGATCGGGAGGCGACGGCCGAAGCGATCGCGGCGTCGCTGCCGGCCGACGATCCCGGCCCTGAGGTGGGGGTCGAGACGGTCCTGTCGAGCCCGTACGTGCTCGTCGGCGACCTGGACCAGATCTGCGACACCATGCGCGCCCGGCGCGACCGGTGGGACCTGTCGTACTACGTGGTCAACGACGACGCGGTGGACGCGGTGGCCCCGATTGTCGACCGCCTCGCCGGTAGCTGAAGGTTGCGCTCTGGCGCCGGCTCACCGGGTTCGGCGCGAGACGCCCCGCGACCCTTGGATCAGACCGTGCTAGAGTCACCGGGTACCACGCGGGTCGCGATCCATTCCCGTCTCCCACCTTGCGTACGGTCTGCGCGTTGGCCCGTGCTCGTTGGTGGCCCCGATCGGAATTCCCGCCTCCGCTGGTCGTCTACCGGCGTTTCCGCCGGCTCTTTCGGATCACTGCCGGTCTCCTGAACCGCGTCCTCCATGGGCGTTGGCGAGCAGACCGCCCCGGAGGCCGGCGACCGCACTCCTTGTCATCACCGCGTGACACCGAGCGCCCCTGTCCTTTCGGCGCCGGATCCACATCATCAGGAGTTGGCCCATGGCCCAAGAGAACAAGCTCGAGCGCTCGATGCTCGACGGCAAGGATCGCGAGGAGCTCCACGCGATCGCCGGTGCTATCGGCGTGAAGGGAGTGAGCCGGCTCAAGAAGGCCGACCTCGTCGACGCGATTCTCACCGCGTCGGGTAACAGCTCCGCGGCGGGAGCCGATGCCGCCGTCGCGAACGCGGGCAACGGTGACAAACCGAAGCGAGTGCGCTCGCGCAAGGCCTCCCAGGTCGCCGAAGACGATCCGATCGCGGCACTCGCCGCGGAGGAGGCGTCGCTCGAGGGCTCGTCCGACGACGGCGGGGCCGGGCCTGAGGTCTCCCCGCGACCCGTTCGCCGATCCCGGGCGACCCCCGCGACCGAGGCGCCTGCGACCGAGTTGGCGGCCGAGGCGGTTGGGTCATCGGACTCTGCCGTGACCACAGCCCGTTCCGATGGCGGCGCGGACAAGGCGGGCAGGGACAACGCCGGCAGGGATGGCGGACGACGCGGCGGCAGGGACGGTGGAGGCCGAGACAACGCCGGCAGGAAGGGCGGCGGGGGCAATGCCGGTAGAGATGGCGGAGGTCGAGACAACGCCGGCAGGGATGGCGGCGGCAACGCCGGTGGGGGCAACGCCGGCGGCGGACGGCGCGGCGGCAAGGGTGGCGCAAACCGGGCTGACACCGACGACCAGCGCGCCTCGTTCGGTGAAGGCAACCGCAGTCGTCGTCGGCGGCGCGGCCGCGGCCGTGACCGCCAGGGCGAGGCCAACGAGCCGAGTGCCGAGTTCACCGGCGAACCCGTCGACGTCGAAGGTCTCCTCGACCTGCGAGACGAGGGTTACGGGTTCTTGCGCTCCGGTGGCTACCTTCCCGCCGACAATGACGCGTACGTCTCGGCGTCGCAGGTGCGACGGTTCGCGCTGCGCAAGGGCGACCTCGTGAAGGGCGCGACCCGGCCGGCGGCGAGCAACGAGAAGTACCCGGCCCTGCTGCGGGTCGACCAGATCAACGGCATGACGCCGGACGAGGCGCGTGAGCGTCCCCGTTTCGAGGACCTCACGGCGCTGTTTCCGGACTCGAAGCTGCGCCTCGAGCTGACCGATGAGCCGATGAACATCACGGGCCGCATCATCGACCTGCTCTCACCCGTCGGCAAGGGCCAGCGCGGGCTCGTGGTCTCGCCTCCCAAAGCCGGCAAGACCACCATCCTCAAAGAGCTCGTGTACGCGATCGAACGCAACAACCCCGAGGTGCACCTCATGGTGCTGCTCGTCGACGAACGTCCCGAAGAGGTCACCGACATGCGCCGTCACGTGCTGCGCGGCGAGGTCGTCGCGAGCACGTTCGACCGACCGTCCGACGAGCACACTCAGGTCGCCGAGCTCAGCATCGATCGAGCCAAGCGGCTGGTCGAGATGGGCACCGACGTCGTCATCGTTCTCGACGGCATCACGCGCCTGGCCCGGGCCTACAACCTCGCGGCACCGGCGTCGGGCCGAATCCTGTCGGGTGGTGTGGACTCGACCGCGCTCTACCCGCCGAAGCGCTTCTTCGGTGCAGCCCGCAACATCGAGGAGGGCGGATCGCTCACGATCATCGCTACGGCGCTCATCGAGACGGGCAGTCGGATGGACGAGGTGATCTTCGAGGAGTTCAAGGGCACTGGCAACATGGAGCTTCGCCTCGACCGCCGCCTCTCCGAGCGACGGATCTACCCGTCGATCGACGTCGAGGCGTCGAGCACGCGCCACGAAGAGCTCCTGTTCGAACGAGACCAGCTCCAGCAGGTCTGGAAGCTCCGTCGGGTGCTGAACGCCCTGGAAGGTGGAGCGGGCCTGGAGCTGCTCATCGAGAAGCTCCGGACCACCGCCACCAACGACGAGTTCCTGGCCGAGATCGCCAAGGCACCTGCCCCCGGCGGCTAGCCGGCTCGAGAGTTGGAATACCTGACGGGGCGCGATCGGTTGCCCGCGGTCGACTTCCTAGACTGGACCAACCCTAGACTGGACCAACCTATGAAGACTGATGTGCATCCTGACTACGTCGAGTGCCGCGTGCACTGCTCGTGCGGCGCCGAGTTCGTGACTCGGTCGACCCTCCCGGAGCTGCGGGTCGAGCTCTGCTCGGAGTGCCACCCCTTCTACACGGGCAAGCAGAAGCTCGTGGACACCGGAGGCCGGGTCGAGCGCTTCCAACGCCGGTACGCCAAGAAGACGCCGGCCAAGAAGAAGGCCTGACCGATGGGGCGGAGGCCGGCGCCGCGCTACATGGGCGGTCAGGCCGTCGTCGACGGAGTCATGATGCGCGGCTCGACCTCCTGGGCCGTCGCGGTACGCAAGCCCGACGGAGACATCGAGATCGTCACCCACGACGCGCCGCGGTGGGCCGAGCGCTGGGTGAAGATCCCGCTCGCTCGGGGAATCGTGGCCCTGGCGGAATCACTGTCGCTCGGCGTGAAGGCCCTCATGTGGTCGAGCGAACAGCAGCTCCCCGAAGAAGAGCGGCTCTCGAAGGGCGTCGCGGGTGTGTCACTCGGCATCGCCCTCACGATCTTCGCGGCCATCTTCATCGTGCTGCCTGCGTTCGCGGCGCGCGGCCTGCATGGTCTCGCCGGTATCGGCGGCGGCTTCTGGCTGCACGTCATCGAGGGCGCGGTCCGGCTCGGGTTCTTCATCGCCTATCTGTTGTTGATCGGCCGGCTGCCCGATATCCGACGCGTGTTCGAATACCACGGGGCCGAGCACAAGGCGATCGCGGCCTACGAGAACGACGTCGAGGTCACACCGTCCTCCGCCCAGCGGTTCACGACCCAGCACGTCCGCTGCGGGACGAACTTCCTGCTCACCGTCATGATCGTCTCGATCGTCGTGTTCGCCTTCTTCGGGCGGCCGGCGCTGCCGATGCTCATCGTCTCCCGCGTGTTGCTGATCCCGCTCGTGGCCGCGATCAGCTACGAGGTGATTCGGTTCGCGGCCTCCCATATGCGCTGGCGGTGGGTCCGGCTCGCGATGAAGCCCGGTCTTGGTCTCCAACTGCTGACGACCCGAGAGCCGACCCTCGATCAGATCGAGGTCGCCATCACCTCGCTCCGAGCGGTCATGACCGCCGAACAACGTTCCGAAGTCGATGCCCGTTCCACGAACCGTCCTTCGGCGACCACGAGGTCCCTCCCGACGCGACCGTCATTCGGATCGGCCTGATCGAACCCCGTCGCCTCGTCGAGCCTCGTCGACCGCGCGAGCAACACCGGGCAGCGAAGCCCGCCCGCTGGTTCGAGACCGGGCGGTGGAGGAGCCGGCGGTCCGAGATCAGTCGTCCGAGATCAGAGGACTGACGGGGTCGCGCTCCACGCACTGATCCCCGAGCGCAGCGCGCCCGTGGCGAGCTCGACGAACTCGGCATCGCGCGCCGCGTCGCCGTACTCGAGCCAGTTCAGCACGGCCTCGACCAGATAGCCGACACATGTCTGCGCTGCCCACTCGGCCAGGTCGGGGGCGACCCAATCGGCGAGCAGCGCCCGCGACGCCGAGACCGCGTGCTCGCGCAACTCCGAGGCGTACGCCGCGAACTGCGGTTCCCGGGCCGCGTGGCGCCACAGGAGCCGGAACCCGCCAGGGTCGTAGCGGGCCGCGGCGAGCAGGGCGCGGGCACCCACGGCGTCGTCGCTCGGATCGGCGATTCCGACGACGAAGGCTTCGGCGAGTTGATCGAACACCCGCTGGAGGACGGCGCGGTACAGGTCCTCCTTGGAGTCGAAGTGCCGGTAGACGATCAGCTTCGTGATGCCGGAAGCCGCCGCGATGTCCTCCATGGATGTCGCCGCGTAGCCCGTCCGGGCAAAGGCCTGGGCCGCGCCGCGCAGGACCGCGGCCTGCCGTTCGGCCCGGGGGAGGGGGCCGGCGGCCTCGGTGACGCAGTCGGTGGCGGGCACGGTTGTCCGAAGTATACCCGCGAGTATACACTCTTTGGTGTACCAACCACTGAGCACGAACTGAGCACGAACTGAGCACGAACTGAGCACGAACGGCGCACGAACGGCGCACGAACGGCGCACGAACGGTCTACCGGCCGGTGGCCGGTCAGGGGGATGATCGATGACGACGGCACGACTCGACTACAGCGAGGCCGAGCTGCTCGCGAGCGACGACGTCGAGACGCCGCTCGTTGCCGGCGGGCGTCGGTGCCACGGCGGCTTCGACGCGGACGGTCGGTACCACTCGCCCCGCACGCGCTTTCGTACGCCCGCCATCGTTGCGTGGCAGGATAACCATCGCCGCGTGTTCGGCACCGAGATTCTCGACGTGCCCCTCGCGAGCTGGCCCGAGAGCTACCCGAACGTCGAGCAGGCCAAGTACCTCCTGCGATCAGGAGTACCCGGTCCGATCATCACCACGCTCACTCGAATCGGCACCGTCGAAGGGTTCGGAGCGATGATCCGCTACGCGGCGGTGAGCGATCCGCAGCGATTCTTCGAAGAACCGATCGCGGGGACCGCGATCGCCCACCTCGATGGGGGGCTCCTCGAAGCCCACGCGCGTGACGAGGCCGGATGGGAGGAAGAGGCCGGCCACCGGGACATGTGGTTCGCGGCGCGCGACGTCGCCTTCGAGACGCCGCCGACCGAGGACGAGACCTCGCGGATGCTCGAACGCATGGGTCTCCCGGCGGCCGGCGGCGCTCCCGATCCGGGTGCGGTGAGGCAGCGCATGCTCGACGCACGGGTCTTCTCCGACATCGACCTCGGGCTCGAGATGCTGATCCAACGGATGATCAACATCCTGCTCATCGAGATCTCCGCGTTCCACATGTTCGCCTGGGCCGAGGCCGTCCTGTCGGACACCGAGCTCGTCGCCGGTGACGGCGAAGCCGCCCGACTCGTCTCCTACATCCGCGCGGATGAGACGCCCCATGTCGAGTACCTGAAGACCGCGCTCACCGAGATGCGCGAGCGGACCTTCATCGGCGAGTCCGGCCGCCGTTACCCGGGCACCGACATCATCGTGCCGCTCTGGGGCCAGGCGATGGCCGCGTCGCTCGGACCCAACCGTGAGCAGGGCCTGCGCACCAGCCTCCGGGAGGTGGAGTTCGCGTTGGTGGGCCACCCGCGCGGCGACGACCTCCTCGAGGAGTTCCACACCCTCGGCTCGATCCGACCCACAAGAGCCGTGGCATGAAGTTCGGCATGTTCTACGAGCACCAACTGCCTCGCCCGTGGACCGATGAGTCCGAGCACGAGCTGATCCAGAACGCGCTCGAGCAGATTGAGCTCGCGGACTCGCTCGGCATCGACTACGTCTGGGAGGTCGAGCACCACTTCCTCGAGGAGTACAGCCACTCGAGCGCACCCGAGGTGTTCCTCGCCGCGGTGTCGCAGCGTACGAAGCGCATCCGGCTCGGGCACGGCATCGTGCAGACGCCGCCGCCGTTCAACCACCCGGCCCGTGTGGCCGAACGGGTCGCGATGCTCGATCTCGTGTCGAGCGGTCGAGCCGAGTTCGGTACCGGGGAGTCCAGCTCGGAGGCCGAGCTGGGCGGGTTCGGCATCGACCCGATGGAAAAGCGCGCCATGTGGGAGGAGGGCCTTCGGGTCGCGGTGCGTTGCATGACCGAGTCTCCCTTTACGGGACACGCGGGCAAGTACGTCACCATGCCGCCACGCAACGTCGTGCCGAAACCGCTCCAGAAGCCGCATCCGCCGGTGTGGGTCGCGTGTAGTCGCCGCGACACGATTCACCTCGCGGCCCAGAAGGCCATCGGTGCGCTCGCGTTCGCGTTCGTGGATCCCGAGGAAGCCCGCCAGTGGGTTGACGACTACTACGAGACCTTGGCCACCGAAGGCGTGCCGATCGCCGATTCGGTCAACGCCAACCTGGCCTGTGTCACGACCTTCATGTGCGACCGCGATGAGCAGACTGCGCTCGACCGCGGGCTCGAGGGTGCGAACTTCTTCGGGTACTCGCTGGCGCACTACTACGTGTTCGGCCGGCACGAGCCGGGTCGGACCGACGTCTGGGCCGAGTACGAGACTCGCCGGGCCGAGCGCGGTTACGACCCCGTGGCGGTGGAGGCCGCGCACGCCAACCAGGATCGACTCGGTGCGAAGGTCGTGGAGCAGGGGTTCGGTGGTCTGCGTGGCGCGATCGGTACGCCCGACCAGATCCGGGAGTACCTCCGGCGGTACGAAGAGGCCGGGGTCGACCAGGTGATCTTCTGCTCCCAGGCCGGGAGGAACCGCCACGAGCACATCATGGAGAGCCTGGAGCTCTTCGCTCAGGAAGTTCTGCCCGAGTTCGCCGAGCGGTCCGAACGCGCCGAGCGGGACAAGCAGGCCCGGCTCGAGCCGGTGATCGAAGCGGTGATGGCCCGCAAGCCCGAGTCCGATCACCCGCCCCTGCCGGTCGACCGCTACGAGATGCCCGCGATGCCTCGGGCGATCGCGGATCGCTCCGGTTCCGACGACTTCCACGCGTGGCTCGAGGATTTCGCCGGCAAGAGCGCGTCGGGAGAAGCAGACGATCTTCAGAACCTGATCGGCTGAGGGCCGCGGCGCCGAAGCCTCCAGCCCACGCCGAGGGTGCCGCCTAGCCTTGGCGCGATGTTTGAACGTCTGGCCGACCTGCAGGCCGAGCTGAAGGAGCTCGAGGCCAACCTGGCCGAGATCTACGCCTCGGGTGACCAGGACGCGGCGCGTGACGCGGGCCGCCGCCACGCCGAGCTGAAGCCGATCGTGGACGCGTACGAGGAGCGTCGCCGGGTGGAGGCGGACCTTGCCGACGCTCGCGAGCTGCTCGACGGTGAGACGGATCCGGACATGGCCGAGTATCTCGAGGGCGAGGTGGCAGCCAAGTCCGCGCTCCTCGAGGAGCTCGAGGCCCGGCTCGCCGCGCTCCTCGTACCCAAGGATCCGAACGACGGACGCAACGTCATCGTCGAGATCCGCGGCGCCGAAGGCGGAGAAGAGGCGAACCTCTGGGCCGGTGATCTGTTCCGGATGTACGAGCGTTTTGCCGAGCGGCACGGATGGCAGTTCGAGGTGCTCAGCGCACAAGCCTCGGACATGGGCGGCTACCGCGACGTCACCTTCGTCGCGCGCGCGCCCAACGCTTGGTCGCAGCTCAAGTACGAGGGGGGTGTGCACCGGGTACAGCGAGTGCCCGCTACCGAGAGCCAGGGCCGTATCCACACGAGTGCGGCCACGGTGGCGGTGCTCCCCGAAGCCAAGGAGGTCGAGGTCGCGCTCGATCCCAATGACCTCGAGGTCGACGTGTATCGATCGAGTGGTCCCGGCGGGCAATCGGTGAACACGACCGACTCTGCGGTGCGGCTCACCCACACGCCGACGGGCCTCGTCGTGACGTGTCAGGACGAGAAGAGCCAGCTTCAGAACAAGGAGAAGGCGATGCGGATCCTGCGCGCACGGTTGCTCCAGGCCGAGCAGGCTCGCCAAGACGCCGAGCTGTCGTCGACTCGGCGCGGCCAGGTCAAGGGCGGCGGACGCGGCGAGAAGATCCGCACGTACAACTACAAGGAGAGCCGAGTCACCGACCACCGGATCAAGCTGACGGTGCACGGCCTACCGAACGTGCTCGACGGCGACCTCGACGGGATCGTCGAGGCGCTCGCGACGGCCGAGCGCGCCGACCAGCTTGCATCCCCCGAGTCGTGACCGGACTCACGTGGGCTGAGTTGGTGCGGACCACCGCGGCCGGGCTGATCGGCGGCGGGGGAGTCCAGGTCGAGGTGGAGGCCCGATGGCTGGTCGAGCGCGCGTCCGGGCTCGATGCGGCGGAGGTCGCGGGAGTGGCGGATCAGCCGCCCACGCGTCGGGCGGTCGCCGAGGTCGCCGCGATGGTCCAACGGCGGGTCGCGGGCGAGCCGCTCCAGTACGTGCTCGGCGTGTGGGCGTTTCGCGAGCTCGACCTGCTCGTCGATCGTCGGGTCCTCATCCCGCGACCCGAGACCGAGGTGGTAGCCGAGATCGCCATCGAGACCGCGGTTCGGCTCGGCGCGCGGCGCGCCCACCCCGACCCGTGGGCAGGTGGGGCCACGCGCTACGCCGTCGCGGACCTCGGCACCGGCAGCGGTGCGTTGGCGCTCGCGCTGGCCGGCGAGCTCGCGGACGCGGAGGTCTGGGCGACCGACGCGAGTGACGGCGCCCTCGCGGTGGCCCGCGCCAACTTCGCCGGCGCGGGCCTTCCGGCCACCCGTATCAGAGTCGCGTCGGGTTCATGGTTCGAGGCGCTCCCCGAGACGTTGCGGGGAGCGCTGCACCTCATCGTGACCAACCCTCCCTACGTGTCGGAGGCCGAGTACGCCGCGCTTCCCGATGTCGTGGCGGGCTGGGAACCGCGCCGAGCGTTGGTGAGCGGTCCGACCGGTCGCGAGGCGATCGACCACATCGTGAGCCACGCCCCGGAGTGGCTCGAACCCGGTGGTGCGTTGGTGTGCGAGATGGCTCCGCACCAGATCGAGGCGTCGACCGAGCTGGCCGAACGGTCGGGCTTCATCGACATCGAGACAATGCGCGACCTGGCGGGCCGGGAGCGAGTGATCGTGGCCCGATGGACTGGATAGCGTGAGGAGATGGCTGACGAGCTGGACGTCGACGGGATGCTCGCACGATTTCGGGAGCGGGCAGCCGCGGTCCGAGATCGTCCCCTCCCCCCCCGTTGCGGGACCGGACCGACAGCGCTTCGTCGAACAGGCCCAGCTCGACTACCAGGACTACGCGTTGGTGAGCGATGCGACCTGGGAGTTCGCCGACGGCGTGCTGACCCTGCGCATCGACATGACCCCTTCGGGCTGACCCGGCCGCGCGTTCGTCGCGTGGTGTGGGCGTCCCGGCTCAGTCGATCCTTTCGTTCGGGTCCAGGCGCTGGAGGTACGCCCGGTCCACCGCCATCCAGATGCTCTTCGAGAACGGGTACCACACGATGGGCCCGAAGAGCGCGATCGGTACCAGCACGGCGAGCAGCGGGATGACCGGGATGTCGGGGATCGTGACCGCGAGGAGCGCGATGAACACGATCGCGAAGAGGCCGCCGGTGCAGACGATGTTGATCGCGAGCGCGCCGGCCCAGTAGCCGGGTTCGCGCTCGAAGTGCAGCCCGCAGCGTGGACAGTCGTCAACGATCGTGAAGTAACGGCGGAAGAGGTGGCCCGATCCGCACCGCGGGCAGCGGCGCGTGAACCCGCGGGCCAGGATGGTCGCGCGTGAGGGCGGGTGTCCGCCCGGTGATCGCCGTGGTGAGCTCATGTCACGAGGATATTGCTGTCGTCGTCGGCCCGCAGTTCGACGCGCCGGCCCTCCCACGGCGTTTCGGTCATGTCGCGCAGCACGTCCGCGTCGCGGCAGTTGGCAAGGGCTCGCCGGCCGTCGTCGGTGAGGAGCGAGAGGATCGCGTGGGCCGGCGTGCCGTCGCGCTCGAATCCCACCGAGGTCGCCTCGACTGTCGCGGCTCCGGTGTGGAGGCCCGCGACATCACGTCCGGCCAAGCCGTCCAGCCGCGCCTGAGTCGCGTCGCGATCGGTACGGCAGAAACCGGTGCCCGGCTCGGTCGAGTACACGCCGACGGCGTGCTTGGTGACGTACCAACCCAGCGCCGTCACGAGCCCGAGTGAACCGGGGTCACCTCGACAGGCCTGGACCATCGCGGCGATGGAGTGACTGACGTAGCTGTTTCCGGGTCCTCCCGCGAACGCGAGCCCGCCGGTCACCGTGAGCGGACGGGAGTCTCCCGCGCCGGGGCCCTCGAGACCGAGCGCCCCCATCGCGATCTGAACGGCCGACGGGAAGCACGAGTACAGGTCGAATCGGGCGATGTCGTCGACCCCGGCACCGATCGCGTCGAGGCCGGCGGTGGTCGCGGCCGCGATCGCGGGTGAGGCGTGCAGCGTGTCGCGGTTGGTGAAGAAGTAACGGTCGTGGGCTTCGGCGCCCGCTCGGGGGAAGACCATGCGATCGTCGGCCACACCGGCCGCGCGAGCCGCGGCGTAGGAACACACGAGGAAGGCGGCGGCTTGGTCGACCTGGATGTTGGCGCACATCCGTTTCGTGTACGGGAAGGTCACCATCCGGTTGTCGGGACCGGGAGTCGCGATCTCGTCTGCGCTGTAGGCCGTGCGCGACCACGCGTGTGGGTTCGTCGCCGCTACTGCCGCGAAGCTCGACCAGAGTTCGGCTGTGGCCGCCTGGTGTTCGGCGACGCTCCGGCCTGCGGCGGCACGTAGCGCGGTTTCGAACAGCGGGTACACCTGGGTCGGCGCGACCGCGAGGTGGGCCATCTCATAGGGACTGGACCCGGGCCGGTCGTCGCCGAGAAGGTTCGGGCACGGCGGGTCATGCGCCACCGTCCACCCGAGGTCGGCGCGCGGTTCCTTGCGGGCCCGGAGGCGGGTGAACATGCACTCGGCACCGCCGATGAGGGCGACGTCGGTCTCGCCGCGAGAGATCGCGTCGGCGAGCTCGTTCAGCAACAGCTGGGGCGAGTTTCCCCCCACGGTGCTCAGCAGGGTCCGGCGTGGAGCGATGCCGAGCCGACGCGCCACCAACGCGCCGGGGTCCGGATACTTCCAGCTCAGCATGGCTGCCACCGCGACGGTGTCGACCGCCAGGTCGCGCGTTCCCCCCGCGTCGGCGTGGGCCGCGCGGGCAGCTTGGGCGAGCAGGTCGATCGGTTCGAGCGCGGCGTCAGGCTGGTCAGGACGTTGGGACGCCTGCCCGACACCCACGATCACAGGGGTGCGGCCGTCGATCACCCGGCGACACTAGGTGAGCGCCACACGTCGCCCGAGGCACCCCGGTCGATCAGCATTCGTCGGGTGGCGTCGGCCACGCCGGTTCGGCCGGCGTCGCGCTGTCGGGGCACACGCCTCGGTAGCGGCACCGGGCACAGACTGCCGTGTCGGCCGCCCCCGCGAAGGTCGGTTCAGCACGGATCTGCGCCACCACCATTCTCAGCTCCTCGCCGATCGTGTCCAGCTCGTCAGCATCGGGTTCGAAGGGGTCCGGGTCGTCGTCGATCTCGGCCGCAAGGTGCTCGTACCGAACGCGAACGCCCAGGGCGTTGCGGGCCGCGATCGGCGCCGCCAGCCATGCCTGGAGCCGCGCGCGCGGGTCGTCGGCGACGCGCTCGAAGAACGAGCCTCCCGTCTTGTAGTCGCGAACGTCGAGGAGTCCGTCATGGATCCAGACCGCGTCGAGTCGGCCTGTGGCCATGAACATCGGTGCGGGTGCGCGATGGAATCGTGCCAGCTCGAGCTCGTGGCGGCTGCGGGACGCGTCGGCGGGGCACCGGACGCGGTGACGCGCGATGAACCCACTCACCGGTCCGACGCCGTCCACGCCGTGTCGGGCGAGGACATCGGTCACGAATGCGTCGTCCCGACAGGTTCCCTGCTCGTGGATCATCCGCAGCAGCGAGTGCACGAGGTTTCCCATGTCGGCCGGGGGTCCGGGGTTGCTCTCGGGCAGCCCGAGCAGATCCCGACTGCGATATTCCCGTCGGCACCTGTTCCACCGCTCGAGCGAGGACGGGCTCAGCGCCACGATGTCGGCGAGCAGCGTGTCGCGCGGGCTCATGACGCTCGGTGCGCCGGACAGCCGGCCACGAACGGGCACCATCCGCACTCGACGCCGGCGCGCGACGTGGGTGTCTCGATCCGCGCACGGATGCGTGCGACCCGCTCCGCGAGCCACTCGTCCAGGTCGTCACGTCCGCGAGACGCGTCCGGCTCCGCGACGCTCACCTCACCGCGGGCCAGGTCGGCCACGACGATGCGCACCGCGTCGTGGTCGAGCCACTCCGCAAGCCGCAGGACCGCGAATCGTATTTCGGTGGCATCGAACGGGTCTGCGGGCAGCGGTGCGCCCCCGAGGCGCAGCACCCGCAGCTCGCGCGCGCCGTCGGTCGTCTCCACAGGAAGCCCGGCCGGGCCCACCAGCCGCACACCGAGGCGGCTGTGCTCGGTCTCGAAGTCGATGTCCACGCTGCGAACGGGTCGTCTCGCGAACAGCGCCACATACCACGCGGCAGCGTTGTCATAGACGTGGCGCTGTTCGGCGAACAGCTCGTCGGAGCCGGCAAAGAAGTGGAGGTCCGGCTCGCGGGTATCGATGTGGTTCAGTCGCGCATCCTCGACGATGGCGTTCGCGACGCGGAATCGCTGGGTACTGCGACGATTGCCGCGAACGCCGCGGTGCTCGTGGTCCAGTCGACGCGCGCACATGGTGTCGGCGCTGCGCAGCAGCCCCGCGGTCACCCGAGGCAGCGGTTCGTTCGGATCAGGAGGGCGCGACACTCGCCGAAGGGTAGATGCGGGACTCGCTCCCCGCTGTCCTAGCCTCCCGAGATGTCCATCCGGTCCCGCGTCAGTCGGCGCGGTTGGCTCGTCTTCTTCCTGATCGTGGGCCTCGTCGTGGTGTGGGGTGTGCTCGCAGGCCGGGAGCTCGTCTTGGCGGCGGGCGACGCGAGGTCGGGCCAGGACCGGCTCGATCGGGTCCAGGCGGAGCTCGGCGCGACGGATTTGATCCGCGGTGCCGGTCTCGAAGACGTGGCCGCGGCGCGGGCCGAGTTCGCCCGTGCTCACGATCACGCCCGGTCGTGGTGGGTGACGCCGCTGCGCTGGCTACCTGTCGTCGGCCGCCAGGTTCGGTCGGTGGACGCGCTCACGGGCGCGGCCGCCGGCGTCACCGAGGTGAGCGCCGATGCGATGGAGGCGGCGCAGGAGGTGCTGGAGACCGCCGACACACGTGGGCCGGGTCGGGTGGCGCTGGTCGAACGGCTCGGGGTGATCGCCGATCGGGCTTCCCGAGCCTTGGCTGACATCGACGTCGGACCGGACGACGCGCTCGTGGCCCCGCTCGCCGATGCCCGTGACGAGCTCGCGGCCGACCTCGACGATGTGCGGGCCGGATTCGCGGACGTCGGCGCGGCGACGGACGGGCTGGCGCCGTTGCTGGCCGGGCCGGCTCGGTACCTGGTCTTCGCGGCCAACAACGCGGAGATGCGTGCCGGATCGGGGATGTTCTTGTCGGTCGGCGTCCTCGAGTTCGACGACGGGTCCTTCTCGCTCTCCGAGATGACCCCGACGGGCGACCTCACCCTTCCCCCGGGCGCGGTCGCGGTCACGGGCGACTTCGCGGCCCGCTGGGGTTGGACCGACCCGAGCCAGGAGTGGCGCAACCTCGCCATGACCCCCCGTTTCAACGCGAGCGCGTCGTTGGCGCGCCGCATGTGGGAGTGGCGTACGGGCGAGGAGGTGGACGGAGTGCTGGCGCTCGATCCGATCGCGCTGCGTTCGATCCTCGCTGCGACCGGCCCGGTCGACGTCGACGGCGAGGTCGTCAGCGCGGACACGGTCGTCGACGACGTCCTGTTCGAGCAGTACCTCGATCTTCTCGGCGAGGACTTCGAGCAAGCCGCCCGACGCGAGCGGCTCGGCACGATCGCGCGAGCGACCGTGGCCGCGCTCGACGCCGGCGACTGGGACACCGCGACGCTGCTCGAGGAGCTTCGCGTCGCCGCCGACGGACGTCACGTGCTGGCCTGGTCACCGGGCCCGGTCCAGCAGCAGGGCTGGCGCGGCATGGGCATCAGCGGCCGGCTCGCCGACGACTCCGTGCTGCTCGCGGTGATGAACCGCGGGGGCAACAAGCTGGATCAGTTCCTCGGCGTATCCGCGCGTATCGATGTCGATCCAGGTGACGACCGTTCCGACGTCACGGTCCGGGTCACGATCACCAACGACACCCCGGCTGGGCTGCCCCGCTATCTCGCGGGGCCGTTTCCGGGTCGGGACTATCCGGCCGGTACCTACGTCGGTCTCTTCTCCCTCGATGTCCCGGGGGCGGCCCGAGACGTGACGATCGATGACGGAGTGCCCCTCGTGGCCGCCGGTTCCGACGGCCCGGCCCGAGTGGTGGCGACGGATTTGAGCCTGACGCCCGGCGCGACCCGTGAGCTCGTCGTCCGCTTCTCCCTTCCCGGCGAGTCCGGAAGCCTGGCGGTCGAACCGACGGCGCGCGTCCCGGGCGTCGAGTGGTCGGACGGCGAGGCCGCGTGGGTGGACGGCTCGACCCACACCGTCCGTTGGTAGCCCGGTCCCGGATCGGGCCGAGATCGGGCCGGCTGGGTCGTGCGGCCCATCCCGTGGTTCGATACACTCGTGACCCAGATCAGTCTCATCGTGAGACCAGGGTGGGAACGGGCCAGGAGGGCATGTGATGCAGGGCGAAGAGACGAAGATCAGGGGTCGGCGTCGCCATGCGAAGCTCTGGCGCGCCTTGGCCGCCGCCGGGATCGCCACGGTCGGTGTCGTCGGCACCGCGTCCATGGCCGGCGCCGCTCGGTACCCCGATGGTGGGGAAGTCGACAGCATCCAAGTGAGCGACCCGGGTGACCCCGGCTCGTCGAGCTCGGTGAAGGTTGCCGGCAAGACCCAGACGCGTGGCCAGCTCCCCTTCACCGGAGGCGACGTCACCGCGCTCGCCGCCGTTGGTGGTGGCGCGGTCGTCGTCGGTGGTCTGCTCGTGGCCAAGTCACGCCGCCACCGGGCCGCCTCGTCAGCCACGGTCTGATCCGGCGCCCGCGCGCTTCACAGGCCGGGATTGGGTCGTTCGCCTCAAGGAAAGACAGGGTTCACGCCGGTAAACTGCCAGGGTGAGCACGGACCCGATACGAAATTCATCCTCCGGTTCGTTGCTCTTTCTTGTCGGAAGCGGGTACCTTGAGATATGTGGGCGCGTGACGCCGCGTGGCGCGACTGTGCGGCCCGGTGAGTGAAGTCATGCGAGAGGCAGGATCCATGGATGGAGCATCGGCCGCCAACCAGCGTCGCGGCCTGAGCACCCCGAGACGGCGTGCTCTGGGCATGTTTCCCGGGTCGTCGTCTGCGAGCGCAAGCTCTACCGCGCGCTCCGCTCCCTCGTTGCGCACGATTCTTCTGTCGCTCGATGTGTTCGCCATCGCGACAGCCTGGCTGATCATGTTGGCCGTTCCCGGCGAGTTCACCCGCTCGCTGCAGGGCAATCCGGTACGCCTCGTCATCGAGGTCCTCGTCATCACGGTCGCCTCGGTCGCGGTCATCGCGTCGCAGCGGCTCTACCTTGCCCGCGTGTGTGGCGTCCGGGCGGTCGAAAACGCGCGTCTGGCGCGAGCGTCGGCCGTGTCCGGGGTCGTCGCCGTGCTCATCGCCGCACAGCTGTCGACCGACCTGTCGCTGGTGCGGGCCGGCGTCGGCGCGGTGCTCACCTTCGTGCTGCTCTCGATCGCCCGAGGCATGTACACGGCCTGGCTCAAGCGGGGCCGTACGCAGGGTCGCTTCTGCCGGCCGGTCGTGCTCGTCGGCGCCGGTTCCGAGGCCGAGGACCTGTATCGTCTCGTCGAGAACCACCCCGAGCTCGGGTACCGGATCGTGGGCGTCGTCGGGCCGGCCCGGGAACTGCACGCGTGGAGCCCCAAGGTGGACCGCATCGGGGACTTCGACGACGTGTTCGACGTGCTCGACGCCGGCCAGGCGAACAGCGTGATCTTGGCCACGAGTGACGTCCCGTCCGACGAGATGAACCAGATGACCCGCGCCCTCCTCCGCCGTGACGTGCACGTGCACCTCTCGAGCGGCCTGCGCGGGATCGCCCAGAGCCGGATTCGCGCACTGCCGCTCGCGCACGAGCCACTCTTCTACCTCGAAGCGCATTCGTTGGCTCCGTGGCAACGGTGGGTCAAGCGTCTGATCGACCTCGCGGTGTCGGGGCTCCTCCTCGTTCTGCTGAGCCCGATCCTGGTCGCCGCCGCCATCGCGGTGAAGCTCGGCGATCGGGGTCCGGTCCTCTTCCGCCAGGAGCGGGTCGGTCTCGACGGCCGGCACTTCACCTTGTTCAAGATGCGGACGATGGTTGCCGACGCCGAAGCTCGC
This sequence comes from Acidimicrobiia bacterium, assembly GCA_035646535.1. Classification (GTDB taxonomy): domain Bacteria; phylum Actinomycetota; class Acidimicrobiia; order IMCC26256; family JANYLB01; genus DASRPD01. The sequence continues at coordinate 8,089 of DASRPD010000112.1, read as the reverse complement.
TTCGTGGACGTCTCCGTCGACAACCAGCGGACCGGACCGCTGTTCAAGCTCGCCCGTGACCCGAGGCGCACGCGTGTCGGGCACATCCTCGAGCGCACGAGCATCGACGAGCTTCCCCAGCTCATCAATGTGCTGCGCGGCGAGATGAGCCTGGTCGGACCTCGTCCGGCGTTGCCTCATGAGGTCGAGCAATTCGATGAGGAATTGCTCGATCGGCAGAACGTCGCTCCGGGCATCACCGGCCTCTGGCAGGCCGAAGGTCGTGACAACCCCGAGTTCGACGTGTACCGCCGCCTCGACCTCTTCTACGTCGAGAACTGGTCCGTGTCGCTCGATCTCGCGATCATCCTCGCGACCGCGCAGGCCGTGATCGGGCACCTGTGCCAGCTCCCGATGCGCAAGCGCAGGGCTCGGCGGACGATCGATTTTACCGTGCTGCCCGGAGAGTCGACCGCGACGTCGTGAAGTCGCTCCCGGGCGACTGGTCCGGCGCGGTCGTCTTCGCCGCCGGGACCCCGTGGGACGGCCAGCGGCTTCCCGATCAGCACATTGCCGAACGTCTGAGCGCCCGCGTGCCGGTGCTGTACGTCGACCCACCGGAGTGGCGCGGCCGGCCCTGGTCGAGCGCGGCAGGCCGGCTCGATCTCGTGCGACCAGGGCTCGCACGGCTCACGCCGTATGGCGTCCCCGGCATCGAGCGCCCGCTGCTCCATACGATCAACGACCGCCTGGTCCGCCGTGCGATCCGCCAAGCCCTCGCGGTGCTGCACGCGCGGGCGCGCGTGTTGGTGCTCTGCTCGTGCCACGAGCTCATGGGCTCAGCCGATGAAGAGCTGTCGGTGTTCTACGGCACCGACGACTTCGTCGCGGGCACCTCGCTTGCCCGCATTCCCGTGAACCGTCTTCGCCGCCAGGAGGCTCGCCACCTTGGGAACGCGGACCACATCGTCGCGGTGTCGCCCGAGCTGACGGACGGCTGGCGGGCGCGGGGCTTCGACGTCACCCTGATCGCCAACGGTGTCGATGACCAGCTCTTCGCCGGAACCGACGCGGCTTGCCTACCGGGCGATGTCTTGCTGGCGGGCCCGATCGTCGGGTTCGTCGGGTTCCTCTCGAACCGGATCGACCTCGGCCTGCTTGAAACGATCGCGGCGCGAGGCCGATCGTTGCTGCTCGTCGGCCCGCGGCAGCTCTCGTTCGAGATCGATCGCATCGCCCGGCTGCTCGACTTTCCGAATGTGGCGTGGGTCGGTCCCAAGGCGTTCGAGGAGTTGCCTTCCTATCTGCGCGTGATGGACGTCGGGATCACGCCGTATACCGACACCGCGTTCAACCGCGCCAGTTTCCCGCTCAAGACGCTCGAGTACCTCGCCGCCGGTCGGGGTGCCGTGGCGACCGATCTGCCCTCGACGCGTTGGCTCGACAGCGACCTCGTACGTATCGCCACCGGCCGAGAAGGGTTCGCCGACGCAGTTGATGCGGCGCTTGCGGAACCGAGGACGGACGAGCTGGTCCGCGCCCGCCGGGAGCTCGCGCATCGAAACAGCTGGGACGCTCGAGCCGACGAGTTCGCCCAGCTGCTCGGGCTCCCCGAGCGGACGACGAGCTCGCGCGATCGCCTTCGCGGCTGACCTGCTACCGCGGAGGCTTCGAGGCGGAGTCGTGGCCCGGCACGAGATGCGACGTCAGGGCGCGGGCGCCCGGCGCTCTCTCCGTCGTGAACGCCATTCGGTGACCGCCGGTGGCGTCCACTGCTTCACGAGCTGGCGCGCGTTGGACTTCCACTGCTCGCCGGGTCGTTCCATGAACAACGTCGAGTGGTCTCCCGACTCCTCGCCGGTCGGGCGATCGCTCGAGGTGACCCCCGTCGGACTCTTCCCAGTCCGGGTTGAGGTACAGCAACGGGTTGATGCGGCGATCGAGGTTCAGGCTCGCGTGGCGGTTGAAGTCGTCGATGACGATGTGGGGGAACAGCTGAGCGGAGACATAGTCCTCATGACCTACCTGCGCCAGCGGCAGGAGGCTTCCTCGTGAGAACACGAACGACGACGCGTCGGCGCTGGATCCTGCGGAAGTCATCTCGGGACTCCTCGACGTGGGTCGTGAGATCACCATCGTGACGGCCGTTCTGGAGGCGTTTTCCGGCCGACGAGCGGGGCCGAATCCGCGCCCGTGACCTCCGTGGAGCGGTCCGCGCGGGCCTGTCCACGAGGGGTCGACACCGCAGGAGCGGCGGCCTTCTTGCGAGACTACGGGCGACGTCGGCCTGGTAGACTTGAGGGTCGGCGCACGGAGAGCGCCGAGGCACCAGCTTGGGAGGGCGCCGTGCAACACAGGGCGGAGAACCGGCGTGTTGTGACGCGCCGCCCCATGACGCGCGGACGGGACTGGCCGGGACAAACCCGGACTCGCCGAACGGTGCTCGCGGTCCTCGCGGCCGTGGTGGGGCTGGGCACGGTCGGCCTGGGCGCGGTGGAGCCCGCTGCAGCGGCGGGCGAGTGTGGACCGGGCGGCAACGAGATCGCGTGCGAGAACACCCAACCGGGAAGCCCTCCGTCACAGTGGGACGTCGGCGGCGACGGCGATCCGACGATCCAGGGTTTCGCGACCCAGATGAGCGTGAACGCCGGTGAGACGATCGAGCTCAAGATCGACACGCCGGCGAGCGCGTACGACGTCGAGATCTACCGCCTCGGCTACTACCAAGGCGACGGCGCCCGGTTGATCACGACGATCTCACCGAGCGCGCCGCTGCCCCAGCTGCAACCGAGCTGTCTGACCGAGCCGACGACCGGCCTTGTTGATTGCGGCAACTGGAGTGCCTCGGCCTCGTGGTCCGTCCCCGCCGACGCAGTGTCGGGCGTCTACCAAGCCGTGTTGCGCCGGAACGACACCGGTGGCGCAGCCGCGATCACCTTCGTCGTCCGCGATGACAATGGCCAGTCCGACCTGCTGTTCCAGACGAATGACGCGACCTGGCAGGCCTACAACAACTATGGCGGCAACTCCCTCTACTCCGGGACCGGCCCGGGGTGGTCCGGCGCGGCGTACAAGGTCAGCTACAACCGCCCGCTGCTCGGGCGGAACAACAACGCGAACGAGAACAACTTCTTCGTGGCCGAGTACCCGATGGTGCGCTTCCTCGAACGCAACGGTTACGACGTCAGCTACTTCGCCAACGTCGACACCGACGGGCGAGGCGGCGAGATCCTGGAACACGACGCATTCCTGTCGGTCGGCCACGACGAGTATTGGTCGGCGGCGATGCGCGCCAACGTCACCGCGGCGCGCGACGCGGGCGTGAACCTGGCGTTCTTCTCGGGGAACGCAATGTTCTGGAAGACGCGCTACGAGCCGAGCATCGACAGCTCGGCAACCGCGGGACGAACGCTCGTCGCGTACAAGCAGACCCACTTCAACATCCCCGCCGCCGCGGTGGACCCGACGGGCGAATGGACCGGGACCTGGCGGGACCCGCGCTGGGCCTCACCCCCCGACGGTGGCTGGCCCGAGAACGAGATCATCGGGACGCTGTCGGAGGTCAACGGCTTTCGGCTCGACGCCATCGAGGTCCCGGCCGAGTTCCGCGATCATCGGCTCTGGCGCAACACCGCCGTCGCCGCCCTGACGGGCGGGGCCACCTACACAATGCCCGCGGGCACACTCGGATACGAGTGGGACGCCGACCTGGACAATGGCTTCCGCCCCGGTGGACTGGCTCAGATGTCGGATACCTCGGTCACGATGTCCCAAGCCGACATCGACGCGGGACTCGGCGGCATCTTCGTCGACTACGGCCACACCGTCGCGCCCGGCACCGCGACCCACAACCTGACCATGTACCGCGCACCGAGCGGTGCCCTCGTCTTCAGCGCCGCGACCATCCAGTGGAGCTGGGGACTCGACGCGAACCATGACGCACCCGGGACCGCAGTCGACGCGGCGATGCGCCAGGCGACCGTCAACCTCTTCGCCGACATGCGTGCGCAGCCGGTGACGCTCATGGCCGGACTGACGCCGGCTTCCGCAAGCAGCGACGTCACACCGGCCGATGCGACGATCACCGCGCCGGCGGCGAACGCGACGCTCAGCACCGGTCAGACCGTCGTCGTCACCGGGACGGCGAGCGACATCGGTGGGGTCGTCGCCGCGGTCGAGGTGTCGACCGACGGTGCTACCTGGCACCCCGCGGTCGGCACGGCCGGCTGGAGCTCATGGACCTATGGGTGGGTGCCGGACACGCTCGGCCCCGCGACGATTCGGGTGCGGGCGATCGACGACAGCGGGAACCTGCCGACCCCGACGACTCGTGACGTCACCGTCGTCTACGAGTGCCCGTGCGTGATCTTCCCGACCGGCGCCTCACCGCAAGTGGTGGACGCCACGGATGGGAACTCCGTCGAGCTCGGCGTCAAGTTCACCGCCGAGGTCGACGGACAGATCGACGGCATCCGTTTCTACAAGGGTTCGGGGAACACCGGGACCCATGTCGGGAATCTGTGGAGCTCGTCGGGGTCGTTGTTGGCGTCGGTGACGTTCACGGGTGAGTCGGGTAGCGGTTGGCAACAGGCGAGCTTCTCGTCGCCGGTGGTGATCACCGCGAACACGACGTACGTGGCGTCGTACTTCGCGCCGAATGGTGGCTACTCGTACACCCGCACGGGTCTCGCGACCACGTTCGACAATGCACCGCTGCACGCGCCCGCGAGCGCGGCGGCCGGCGGCAACGGCGTCTATCGAGACGGCGCGTCATCGGGTTTCCCGACCGCCACCTACGAGGCGTCGAACTACTGGGTGGACGTAACCTTCTCCACCCTCGGTGCCGACGTCACCCCGCCGACGGTGCAGTCGACCTTCCCGGTTTCGGGGGCGACGGGTGTCGCGCTCGCAGCTGTTCCTTCGGCGACGTTCTCCGAGCCGGTGCAGCCGGCGACGATCAGCTTCTCGTTGACCACCGGCGGCAGCTCGGTTGCCGGCGCTCAGGCCTACTCCGCGGGAACGAACACGGTCTCGTTCACGCCGAGTGCGGTGCTCAGCACGGGCGCGACGTACACCGCGACGGTTTCGGCCGCGCTCGATGCGGCCGGTAACCCGATGAGCGCCCCCGTCTCGTGGTCCTTCACGACCGCCACGCCGGATTCGACGCCGCCGGTGATCTCGGGGGTGGCGGCGTCGAACGTGACCGGTTCGGGGGCGACGATCGGCTGGTCGACCGACGAGGCCGCGACGAGCCAGGTCGACTACGGGCTCACGTCGAGCTACGGGTCGTCGACGGCCCTGGATCCGACGTTGGTGACGTCGCACGCCCAGGCGCTGGGCGGTCTCGCGTCGTCGACGACGTATCACTACCGGGTTCGTAGCACCGACGCGACGGGCAACACCGCGCTCGGCGCCGACGCCACGTTCGTGACGGGCGCGGTGGGTGGTTCGTGTCCGTGTTCGATCTGGGATGCGGGTGTGACCCCGTCGGTTGTTTCGTCGGGTGATCCCGGGGCGGTGGAGGTGGGGGTGAAGTTCCGCGCGGATGTGGCGGGTGAGATCACTGGCATCCGTTTCTACAAGGGTTCGGGGAACACCGGGACCCATGTCGGGAATCTGTGGAGCTCGTCGGGGTCGTTGTTGGCGTCGGTGACGTTCACGGGTGAGTCTGGCAGCGGTTGGCAACAGGCGAGCTTCTCGTCGCCGGTGGCGATCACCGCGAACACGACGTACGTGGCGTCATACTTCGCGCCGAACGGTGGCTGGGCGATCGACACCAACTTCTTCACCGCCAGTGGTGTGGTGAACACACCGTTGCAGGCGTTGGCGTTGGGTGTCGACGGTGGCAACGGCGTGTACCAGTACGGGTCGGTCTCCGCGTTCCCGTCGAGCACCTACGCCGCGTCGAACTATTGGGTCGACGTCGTCTTCACCACCGAGCCACCGGCCTGACCCGGACCCTGGTCGAGCCGGGTGCGGGCGACGGCCGTGCGTGGGACGTCATCGACGGTCGCGAGTGTCAGCTGAAGGTGCAGATGGACACCTAGCGGGAGCTTCCTGGCTAGCTCGCGGGGATAGGGCGTTGTTGCAGGTCAGCGGGTGTTTTGGTGGGGCTGGGGTGTATTACCCAACTCAGTGTTTGGGGGCGTAGGTGTCGAGGTCGAAGAGCTTGTAGAGCTGGTGTTGGGTGGTGGTCATGTCGGTGAGCATTCGGCGGGCTTTGGGTCGGCCTCCGGTGGAGGGCTAGAGGAGCACGGTCTCTTGGATCCCGGCGAGGGTGGCGAGTAGTTCGCGCACGCTCATGGGTGTTCCGGCGTTGGTTGCTTCGCGTCGCATGAGCCGGGCTATGGCGAGGGCGAGCACGCTGTAGAAGACGTGTACTCGGATCTTCTGGTCGGTCCAGTGGAACATGGGGCTGAACGACACGACCCGTGGGTCTTTCATCTGGCGGAAGTCGTTCTCGACGTGGGACTGGGATCGGTAGGCGGCGACGACGTCGACGACGGGCCAGTCGTCGTGGTCGGTGAACAGGATCCGTTTGCCGAACATCTCAGCGGCGAGGGCTTTGACGGCTTTGGGGTCGAGGGTCCAGGTGAGGGTGAAGGTGGCGGGGCTGTCGCCGGCCAGGGTGGCGGTGATGACCCGGTTGACCCAGCGGGGTTTGAGGATCCCATCGATCTCGGCTTGCACGGCGGCGCGGTTCTTGCGGGTCTTGCCGCGGGCGAGGCGGGCCGCGAGCTCGGCGAGGCGACGTTCGGCGATCCCGGTGGTCTGCGCGAACCCTTGGGCTTGTTTGGCGTGCAGGGTGGGTGAGTGGGTGACGATCAGTCGCCGTTGGGCGCCCAGGGCCACGCCCCGTGTGTCGAACGCGGTGAGCCCCGGGTAGCGCTCGGGGTCCACGGGACGGTAGCGGCGGGCGTTCACGGCGAGTAGCTCGGGGAAGTCCGATGGCGGGAGCGAACCGACGAAGTGCAGGGGGCTGGCCTCGATGTGGGCCTGGTTGGCTTCGGAGTCCTGGCCGGCGTCATAGACCAAGGTCAACTTGTTGCTGTCGGCGGCGAGCGCCCCCCAGCGGGCGACGAGCTCGGTGACGATGCCGGCGAACTGGGTGACGTCGGGTCGGTTGCCGGCATAAGCGTGCGAACACAGCGGGACGCCGCCATCGGTGGTGACGACCAAACCGAGGCCGACGAGGCGCAGGTCGGTCCGTTTCTGTTTCGCGTGGCCGCGCTGGGCGATGTCGGCCCGGTCGTTCGCCGAGTCGATGTAGGTCGCCAAGTTGGTCATGTCCAGCACCAGCCCGGACAGGTCCAAGCCGAAGGCGGCGACCATCGCCGCGCCGATCCGCCGTTCGATCTCGACCAGCGCGTCAACGTCGATGGTGTCCATGGCGTCCCAGAACCGGCGGTGATCCAACGCCGCTGCCGGCAACCGCGCCCACCGGTCCCCGGCGGTGCTGGCCCACCAGTCAGCGAAGGCCAGCTTCGAGCACGGCGCCACCACCCGGTTCGTCGCGGCCAACGCGATGTAGGTGCCGACCGACGCGCCAGCGTCGGAGCGGCGGGCGCCCACGACCTCGTCGATGATGTCCGCTACCCCGAGGCGTTCCAGGATCGACCACACCGCGGCCAGGTCCCCGAAGCCGAGGTGGCGGGTGCGTTCGGGCACGCCCATCGCGCCGTCCATGGCCGCTTCGATGTCGGCGGCCTTTCCCAGGTAGCGCTGGGAGACCATCTTCGGCTTCCCGTCGATTCGGGCCATCTCCCGCAGGTAGTAGTAGGTCTGCCCGCCAACAACCTTGTGCACGATCGAAGCCATACTTTATGTACTGCACCATCACGCCAACTTTCGCGAGCACCGCCGCATCAGAAACGCGCTGGTCAGAGCCCTATTTCAAAGATTCTTTCGAAACCGCTGAGCAACCGCCCCAGGAGCCAGCCCGGAAGGTCCCGCTAGGAGCGTGGGTCAGTATCCACCACTGACCCGCGATGGGCTGTGAGCATCGGACTATGACCTTTCTGGTGCAGGATGACGTGCTCTTCGAGGTGGAGGAAGCAGAACGACCGGCGCGGCCGAAGATTGGGGCGGGGGTGTCCAAGACCTTCCGGCG